>NZ_WHTD01000041.1 GCF_009379765.1 Actinophytocola sp.
CGAGCTCCCGCAGCTCCACCTCCTCGCACGCCGACCGCAGCCGGGGCAGCAGGTCGCGTTCCTCCTCCCGGATGTGGTGGCGCACGTCCTCGACCAGCGAGCGCACCAGGTCCGCGAACGTCGGGTCCGCGGCGTCGGTCCGCTCGAGCTGCTTCATCACCTCTTCGGCGTCCGCGTGCGCGGCGATCTCGCGGTCCGCGATGGCATCCCCGTCCGGAAGCACGCGGCGCACGGTCGGGTAGAGGTACTGCTCATCGGCCACCGAGTGACGCACCAGCTCGGCGGTCACCTCGTCGACCAGCGCCAGCCAGTTGCGCGCGTCGCCGCTCGCCTCGATCTCGTCGAACACGGCCTCGACGTCGCGATGGTCGGCGATGATCACGTCGAGCAGGTCCTGCTGCTTCGGGACGGTCATCCGGTCCTCCGGGCGCCGGACCGGAAACGCTAGGCGTGCGCGATGTCGATGACGAGCCTGCGAACCTTGTCGGTCTCGTCGAGCTGGGTGAAGACGCGGAACGGCAGCTTCTCGCTGACGCCGACGGCCAGGGTGCACTGGCCTTCGAAGAAGCCGGCGAACCGCACCTCGCGCAGGCTCCGCCAGCGCGCGAGCCGGCCGGAGGTGTAGAAGCGGTCGCCGGTGTCGGCGAGAACCTTGCCCGGCTGGTGCCCGGTGTCGTCGAAGCCCTGCGCCGGCGCGCGCACCACGACTTGCAGTGCGGCCTTTCCGGCGACCGGGATCGGCTTGCCGGACCCGTCGGCGGTGACGACCGGGACGTACCCGACCACATAGCCGACCTCGGCGGGGCCGTTGATGTCCAGGACGACACGGTCGAAGCAGTCGTGTTGCCCCGCGCGGACCAGGTAGAGCGCGGCGATGGAGTAGGGAGCCGTGTCCTTCCCGCCCGTGCCCCATTCGCGGCTTTCCGAGCACGTGTGGTCGTTCGTCCTCGCCCCGTCCACCGTTGCGCTCGTCGGCGGTGGCGCGGGGAGGGTGGACACGGGCCGCGCGGTGGACGGCGCCATTACCGTTTCGGTGGTGCGCGTTGTGGTCGTGTTCGATCCGGGCGACGCGGTGTTCGAGTCGCAGGCGGCGGTCGCGATGGCGGTCGCGGCCCCCACGAGTAACGCGAGCATGATTCTTCGCATCGGGAGCTCCTCATCCAGCGTTTCATTGGTGGATGGACGTTGGATCAGGCCGGCGGGTTGGTCGCGAGCCTCGAGGATCCTCGATCGCGCACGGCCGGTGACCGCGCGTCAACGCAGGTGTGCGACGGCCAGCTGGGTCATGTAGCGCTTGGTGATCCGCCCGCCGTAGCCGGTGTCGACCAGGTTCGCGATGCAGGCGAGCAACGCGCTCTGCCGGGGCTGCGGCAAGGCTCGGTGTCCCGAGTAGGTCAGCAGGAGGTCCTCGTACTCGCGGCTGCGGTAGGTCTGTTCCCACTCGTAGCGGCGGAAGCGAACGGGGCCGAACCGGCCGGACCGGTCGAACTCGGTGGAATCCGTTGGTATGCCGTCGGATCTCGACAGGCGCAAGCCCGGTGGCGTGTCGGGGTCGAAGCGTTCGTAGCACCGCTGGACCTCGGCGAAGAAGGGCTCCGTGCCACCCGCCACGTGGTGGGTCGAGACCAGGGCCAGGCTGCCTCCGGGGCGGAGGGCGTCGGCCGCCTTGCGCATCCGGACATCGGGGTCGAGCCAGTGGAAGGCCGTCGCGGACAGCACGATGTCGAACGGGTCAGCGGGAAGCGGCCAGTCCTCGAACGCCGACACGACCACCCGCGCGGTGGGGAACCCGGCGAGATGCCGCCGGGCGATGGTGGCCATGTCCTCGCTCAGCTCCACCGCGATGACCGCGCATCCGAGCCGTGCCAAGGGAAGAGTGGCCTGACCGGTACCGCAGCCGATCTCCAGCACCCGGGAGCGAGGCCCGGCGGTGAGCTCGCCGAACAGCTCGGCCGGATAGCCCGGGCGGCGGCGGTCGTAGCGCTCGGCGTCCTCGCCGAAGGTCGTCCGCAGCCGCTCCCGATCGGTTTCCGTCACGCGCTTACCGCGCGGGCTGTTCGGTCTGCTCGGTGGAGACCGCGGTGCCGCTCGTGGGCTCGACGGCAGTCTCGACGGCGGCGTGCTGTTGCTGCGGCTGCTGGCGCATGGTCGGCAGGTCCTTGCGTGCCGCGAGCCTTTCGCGGCACAGCCGTGCGAGCTGTCGTGCGTGAACGGTCATGGCTAACTCCTCGTCCACAAAGGGGTATACCCCTGCGTGGTGTTCACCACACCTGATTTATCACTGTTGAGACGCACGAACACCCGCTCGGTTCCGGTGTTCCGCCCCTGGGATGGACGTGGGACGGTCCCGGGCCTGGCGCGAGCCCGACGGGGGACACGCCGCGTGGTCGACCTGGCGACGAGCGTCACCGAGGCCGCGCGGGCCGGTACATGTGGGCCCGTCGCGGGATCACGGCGTACGTCGGGTCCTGTGTGGACTCGACGCCAGCGTTGCGGACGCCGAAGCGGGTGCACAAGCCGGAGGCCAGGTAGGCGCAACCTCGGGTGCGGTTGGGACGGGGGCCGCGCCACCGATGCCGGTCCCGGCGCAACCGCGGCGCAGCGCGTGACGACGCGGCCGCGCCGGCCTCGTGGCGGCCGGACCCCGGGCGGTCGGTTCGGAATGTTGGACTCGCGGGTCCTGGGCGTTGGACTCGCGGGTTCTGCCAGGCTGGGGGCCACCCTGCACATCGGGCTGGGCCAGCCGCTGACCACGCTGTCCGGGGGCGAGCGGCAGCGGTTGAAGCTGGCGATCAACATGGCCGAGAAGTCGTCGACCTACGTGCTGGACGAGCCGACCTCGGGCTTGCACCTGGCCGATGTGGACCAGCTGCTCGCGCTGCTGGACCGGTTGATCGACACCGGCAACACGGTGATCGTCATCGAGCACCACCAGGCCGTGATGGCCCACGCCGACTGGCTGATCGACCTCGGCCCGGGCGCCGCGCACGACGGCGGGCGGATCGTGTTCACCGGCACGCCCGCGTCGCTGGTGGCCGACGGTTCCACGTTGACCGCCCGGCACCTGCGTGAGTACGTGGGGGCGTGATGGACCTTGTGGGGTTGCTCGAGGTGACGCGGGTCCGGTCGCTGACCCCGCGCATGCGGCGGGTGAGCTTCCGGGCGCCGGACGGGTTCGAGCCGTGGCCGGACCAGCAGCTGAAGCTGTGCTTTCCGCGGGAAGGCCAAGCGATGCCGCAGCTGCCGGAGTCGTCGGGCGACGACATGCGTTGGTACCAGCAGTTCCTGGCGATCCCCGAGGACGAGCGGCCGTGGATGCGCAGCTTCACCGTGCGCGCGTTGGTCGAGTCGCGCGGCGAGATCGACATCGACTTCGTGCTCCACGGTGACACCGGCCCGGCCACCCGGTGGGCGCTGACGGCCGCGCCGGGCCAGGTGCTCGGCCGCTACGGTCCCTCGGCGGTGTACCGGCGCCCCCTGGGCTCGGGCGACTGGTCCCTGTTCGCCGGTGACGAGACGGCGCTGCCGGCGATCGGCACGCTGCTGGAGTCGTTGCCGCCGTCGGCCCGGGCCGTGGTGTACGTCGAGGTGGCCGATCCCGCGGAGGAGCAACCACTGCCTCATGCCGACGTGCGCTGGCTGCATCGCTCCGGCGGTGCGTCGTTGCTGCCCGCCGTCCGCGCCGCGGTGTTCCCGTCGGGCACGCCGTTCGCGTGGCTGGCGGGCGAGGCGGGCGCGGTCCGGGCCCTTCGCCGCCACCTGGTGACCGATCGCGGGATCGACAAGCGCCGCATCGACTTCGCCGGCTACTGGCGTGCCCGGCTGACCCAGGACGACGACCCGACCGCCGAGGACCTCGCGGAGGCGCGGGAACGCCTCGCCGCCGGGTGACCTCGGCCGGCGATGTGCACGGGCCCGATGGCGGACACGGCGACGCCGCGGGTCGACACGGCGACGCGGCGGGTCGACACGGCGACGCGGCGGGTCGGGATGGCGACGCCGCGGGTCGGGACGGCGGCGTTGCGGGCGGGGTGGGGGTCAGGTGGAGTCGCGCAGGATGAGAGTGGGTTCGAAGATCGCCGTGCTCGTCGGGGTCTCGGGGTTGCCGATCTGACGGAGTAGCAGCCTCGCCATCTCCGCGGCCATGTCCTCCACCGGCTGGCGGACCGTCGTCAGCGGCGGCTCGCAGGCCAGCGCGGCCGAGCTGTCGTCGAAGCCGACCACCGCCACGTCCCGCGGGACGCGCCGGCCCCGGGCGCGCAGCACGGCGAGAGCGCCCTGGGCCATCAGGTCCGAAGCGGCGAACACGCCGTCCAGCAAGGGATGCCGGGACAGCAGCGCGGCCATCCCCGCGGTTCCGCTCTCGCGCGTGAAGTCCCCCTCCACCCACGCCATCTCGGGATCGGCCAGCGCGTCGCGAAATCCCGTCAGCCGGTCCTGGCCCGCCGACGTGTGCTGCGGGCCGGCGATCGTCGCCACGTGGTGGCGGCCGAGCGCGCGGAGATGCCTCGCGGCCAGCGCGGCGCCCTCGGTCTGGTTCACGTCCACGTACGTGATCGGCAGGGGCTGGGTCGGGCGCGAGGACAGCACCACCGGGAAGCGGGACTCGACCAGCAGGCGCGGCAGGGGGTCGAAGGGGTCGGTATGGATCAGGATCACGCCGTCCAGCCGGCCGCGCCGCAGGTCCGACACCACCTGGGACCGGGTGGTCGCGCCGGTGGTCATCAGGACCAGGTGCACGCCGCTCCGGCCGATCACCGTCATCACACCGCGGACCACCCGGCCGAAGAACGGGTCGCCCAGCATCCGGTCCTCTTCCGGCAGCACCAGCGCGACCGCGTCGGCACGGCGGGTCACCAGCGAGCGCGCGGCCAGGTTCGGCAGGTAGCCGGTGTCGGCGATGGCCCGCTGGACCGCCTCGCGGATGGTCTCGTCCACGCTCGGCACGCCGTTGACCACCCGGGACGCCGTCGCACGCGAGACGCCGGCCACCTTCGCCACCTCCTCCAGCGTGATGCGGCGCGGCGAGGAGGAGGGCACGGCTTCTTTATACCCGCGGCCGCGGTCGTCAACGGTCAACTCAGACGGTCAACTCAGACGGTCAGCTCAGACCGTTCAGCCGGACCAGCGACGCCGCTCGCTCGGTCGCCATCCGTGTCGCGATGTCCTTCGTCGCCGGATGGGTCACCTGGTTCGCCGCCGACTCCGCCACCGTCGCGGACTCCGAGAGGTGCGCCAGCGTCAGCTGGACGAACATCGCGTCGAAGTCGGTGGCCGCCGCCAGGTCGGTCAGCTCGGACTCGGTGGGCATCCCGGGCATGTCGTGGCCCTCGTGCTGGTTCACGTACGTCACCGACTCCGCGGCCAGCATCCCGCGAAGCTCACCGAGCTCCGTGCGCCGGGCCGCTGCCAGCGATGTGGCGAACGTGCGCAGTGCGGGGGAGGCGGCCCGCGCCGCGCCCAGGTCGAGCAGCTTCACCGCCTGGTCATCGGTCGCGACGGACAGATCGACGAACGCCCGTTCGGTGACCCCGAACCCGCCCGGCGCCACCGACGCGATCGGCTCGGCGACCGGCGCGGGCGGTGGGGGAGCGGGGGCCTGCCGGCCACAGGCGGCGGTCATGAACCCACCGCCCGTGGCCAGCAGGAGGATCACGACGACGCGAAGCAGCGTCACAGTGGATACCCGTCGTGGCCGCACTTGATGACCGGCCGGATGCAGTCGCGCACCCGCCGCTCCATCTCGTCCGCGGGCCACACGTTGAAGAAGTCGCCGTGCATCGTGCGCCCGTCACCGGAGGCCAGCCGCAGCTGCGACGGGTCACCGTTGACCGGGTAGCGAAGCACCATGCGCAGCTTCGGCACCTGCACCGGATGCGCGGCCGGGCAGTTGCCGGCGACCGGGTAGGACATGTGGCTCTTGTGGTCCGCCGAGTCCAGGTTCGTGCCGTCCCAGCACTGCGGGAAGTCCAGGTAGGTCTCCAGCTGGGTGCCGGCAGGGCACGTCACGAAGTTCTTCGACGGGTTCACCTCCCCGGCGTGCAGGCACGACCACCGGGCGATGCTGTCCGCGTCCCCGGTCGCCTTCGCGTTGCCCGCGACGATCTTGAGACCGACCGGCGTCGGCTGCGTCGCGGCCGGGTTCTGCACGCCCTCACCGAGGTAGTAGAACGTGATGCCGGTCGGCACGATCGTGGTGTCCGCGCGGTAGAGCGTCGGCACCCAGTAGGAGGAGATGTCCGACGCCGGGTCGCAGTTGCCGGTGGACCCGAGCAGGTCGCCGTAGTCGGAGTGGGCGTCGGTGGCGTGGTTGCCGAAGAAGTCGTGCGAGTGCGAGGCCCCCGGAAGGCCGGGGAACACGATCGGATCGTCCGGGAGCCGGTGGCTCAGCTGGCAGTCCGCCGGGAACTCGGCCACGCGGATCACGGCGTCCGCGCGGTGCGGCTGGCCGGTGAGGCCACCGCTGACGAGTGCTCCGGCGGCGAGCGTCAGCACCAGCCCGATCTTGGCGAAGGCGCGCCATCTCATTTTCTTCCCCATTGAAGACAAACTCCCTCGAGCTCCAAGGATTTGCAGGGTCACGAGAGAGCGCTCTCACACCAGAGCATGACGTGGCTCACACTGCCGGTCAACGATTTTGTTCTGCACAGGAACAAATAGGCGCCGTTCGGCCTAGCGGACAGTGCCGAACAGCCTCTCGAACCGGACACTCTTGACACCAGGTAGCTTGGGCGGCACTCTCTGTCCGGAGAGAGCGCTCTCACGCACCCCCTGCCTCTCTTCCTTCTTTCCTGTCGCGCTGGCGGCGTTCGCCTCGGGCGTTCGCATCCGCAGCGTGCAAAGGAGCACGCATGAAATCGGTTTCCTTCCGGCGGCCACGTCGTCGCCGACTCTTGTCCATGGGGGTGGTCGCCGCCCTCGCGATCACCCTGCTCCACGTGCCCGGCCAGGCGGCCGCGGCCGGCGTCCTGCTCTCCCAGAACCGTCCGGTCACCGTGTCCTCGTCGGAGTCGGCAGCCTTCCCGGGCAGCTCCGCGGTCGACGGCGACGCCGGTACCCGGTGGTCGAGCCAGTTCGCCGACCCGCAGTGGATCCAGGTCGACCTCGGCAGCAGCGCCACCGTCGAGGAGGTGCGGCTGAACTGGGAGGCCGCCTACGCGCGGGCGTTCACCGTGCAGATCTCCAGCAACGCCACCGCATGGTCCACCGTGTACACGACGAGCGCCGGTGCGGGTGGCGACCAGACGCTCGCGATCGCCGGCACCGGCCGGTACGTGCGGCTGCAGCTGACCGCGCGGGCCACCCAGTACGGCTACTCGCTCTGGGAGTTCCAGGTCTACGGCAACGGCGGCAGTGTCGAGCCCGGGCCGGACGGCCTGCTGTCGTACGGAAAGCCGGCCACCGCGTCGACCTTCCAGGACGACGGCGCCTGCCGCGCGTGCACGCCGGCCAAGGCGACGGACCTCGACCCGGCCACCCGGTGGGCCACCAGCGCCACCACCGGCTGGGTCGACCCCGGGTGGATCACGGTCGACCTCGGCGCCACCGCCACGGTGAGCGAGGTCGTGCTGCAGTGGGACCCGGCGTTCGCGGTGTCCTACCAGCTGCAGGTCTCCGACGACAACGCCAACTGGCGCACGATCTACACCACGACCACGGGCGGCGGCTTCAAGGAGACGCTGACCGTGTCGGGCACCGGGCGGTACGTGCGGATGTACGGCACGCAGCGGTCCAACGGTTACGGCTACTCGCTGTGGGAGTTCCAGGTGTACGGCACCGGCGGCGCCCCGACGCCGCCCCCGCCGGCCCCGCCAGCGCCGGACTTCGGCCGTCTCGTGTGGAGCGACGAGTTCAACGGTCCCGACGGTTCCACCCCGGACCCTGCCAAGTGGACACCCGAGGTCGGGCCGGGCGTGAACAACGAGCTGCAGTACTACACGAACAACGACAACGCGCGGATGGACGGCGCGGGCAACCTGGTGATCCAGGCGCGGCGCGAGGTCACACCCGGCTCGGCGTGCCCGCCGGACCCGAACAGCGGTGGGAGCACGACCTGCCAGTACACCTCGGGCCGGCTCAACACCCACGGCAAGTTCGACACCACCTACGGGCGGGTCGAGGCGCGGATCAAGGCGTCGACGACGCAAGGGTTGTGGCCCGCGTTCTGGATGCTGGGCAGCAACTTCTTCGCCGGCACCCCGTGGCCGTCCAGCGGTGAGATCGACATCCTCGAGCACATCGGCCGGGAGCCGAACCTGGTGCACTCGACGTTGCACGCGCCGGCCTACTTCGGCGGTGGCGGCTTCGGGGCGCCGCTCGACCTCGGTACCGGCGTCGGGTCCGCCTTCCACGTGTTCGCGGTCGAGTGGGACGCGAGCCACATGACGTTCTTCGTGGACGGCAACCCGTTCTTCACCGTCGACCGGGCCGCGTTGGAGTCGACCAGGGGGCCATGGGTGTTCGACCACCCGTTCTTCATCATCCTCAACAACGCGGTCGGCGGCGACTGGCCGGGACCGCCCGGGCCGGGCACCGTGCTGCCGCAGAACATGATGATCGACTACGTGCGCGTCTTCCGGTAGCCGACCGGACACTGGTTCACCCGTGGCGGCGGGTGAACCAGTGCCGGTGGCCGCGGTAGAACGTGACCAGGAAGATCACCTGCAGAGTGCCTTCGATGAGGATGATCAGCGCACTGTCCAGCGCCCGCATCGGGTTCCCACCCGGCGCGAGCCCCTCGACCAGGCCGACCGCCGCGCCCGCGATGCCCTCGACCAGGATCGGCAGGCCGAACAGGCCGAACCCGGTGAGCGTCACCACGCTGCCGAGCGCCATGGCCACCGCGTAGACCCGCACGCCGCGCCGTTCCCCGGCCGGCAGGTCCACGGTCGGGTCGGCCGCCGGGCGGCGCGACAGCCGACTCCGCAGGTACCGAACGTAGGAAAGGCCGTCCTGGAACAGGTTCCGCCCGTGCAGCCACTCCATCAGCACGTAGTAGAGGTCGGTGCGCATGTACACCTGAAGCTGGATGGTCATGCTGAGCAGCACGACCAGTGCCAGCGCGGCGACCAGCCCCCGCGCGCCGGCCGGCAGCCCCGCGTGCGCGGCGAGGAGCGCGCAGCCGGCGACCACGAACGCGTCCGAGCGCAGCCCGGCCAGGTACACCCGGAACCGGCGGCGGCGAGGCACCGACCAGATCGCGGTCACGTCGGTCTGCACGACCAGGTAGTGCAGCCGGGTGGAGAACCCGATCCTGGCCGGCGCGCCGTAGGACCGCGCGGCGGCCAGGTGCATCAGCTCGTGGACGCTCAGGCTGACCGAGAACAGCGCGGTGTTGACCAGCACCGCGAGCCCGACGTACGGCGTCCAGTAGAAGTCGGATGCTTCCGGCACCAGTTCGGGGCGGCGCCACCAGGTGACCGCCGCGGCCGCCACCACGGCGCACCACACCACGGTGGCGGTCCTGCCGAACAGCCACCGCACGTGCCGCTCGCGCAGCCAGGGCAGGTGCGCCCGCGGCACGTCGGCCGGTTCCGCGACCGCCAGACCGTCCACGGCGGTCGCGAAGCCCAGCTCGAGCAGTGCCTCGACGAGCTCGGCGACGTCGAGCGCCACGTCCTGCTCGCGGTCGATCCGGTCGGCGACCCCCCGCACCGTCAGGCCCTCGCCGAGCAGCCGGACCGCGTCCGCGCCGACGCGGGGAACCTCGACGAACTCGCCGGTGTCGGCCCGGCCGACCACCACCTGGTCGGGGTCGTCGTCGCTGTCCCGGAAGGCCAGCGGGTGCAGGCGCAGCACGGTGTCCTGGCCGATGTCCACTGTGGACGATGAGACCGGGGTGTCAGCCATTGCCGCAGCTCGGGCAGTCCGGGTCATCGGGCACGTCCTTGAGGTACAGGTGGTCCCAGTGCGCGAAGTTCCAGTGCATCGCCTGGCCGGGCACCTGGGTGCGCAGCCCGCCGAGGTGGTAGACCACCTCCAGCGCGCACATGTGCCCGGTGACATTGGCGCTGGCCGCGGTCACCGCGTTCGGCGGGGCGCCCGGGAACAGCCGGCGGCCGTGCGCGACGTGTTCCTGAGCCGACGCCTTGCGGTGCAGGCACTCCCAGCAGCCGGTCTCGCCGGGCCGGAAATGGCCGACCACCGCCATCGGTCCGGTGTAGAGCGCCATGAACCACGGCGTGCCCGTGCGCAGCGCGGCTTCGTTGGTCCAGCGCGAGATGTCCGGCTGCGGCTCGTCCGCGCACAGCACGAACACGTCCCGACCGGCCATCAGGTCGGCGATGTCATCGGCGCAGGTCGCCCGCAGCTCCTCGCCGGTGACGCGCACCAGCGAGTTCATCTCCCGCAGCCGCTCGACCGCCCGCTTCACCTTCGACAGGCCGACATCGGACTCGGTGTAGAGCAGCTGCCGGCACAGGTTCTCCTCCTCGACGACGTCGAAGTCGACGCAGTGCACGGTGCCGACCCCGCTCGCGACGAGGCCCGCGGCGACCGCCGAGCCGGTGCCGCCGAGACCGAGCACCGCGACGGAGGACTTCTTCAGGCGGGCCTGGATCTCGTACGGCGACTCGCGCGGCTGGTCGTCGATCCAGGCGAAGTAGTGCCGGGGCGAGGCGTAGCGGGCCGCCTCGCGTTCGCTGATCGGCAGCGGCGCGGCGGCGTCTTCGAGGAACCCGTTCGCGGCGAGCTCGGCGATCGCCTCGCGGACGCCGCCGGGATCGAGGTCGGGCAGCTCGGCGCAGACCGCGTCGGCGTCCCGGGTGCCGTCCAGCAGCACCAGGATCCGTTCCAGCGTGCCGTCCTCGTCGTCCTCGATCTCCGCCGCCACGCCGTACTGCATGAGCCCGAGGACGATGCGGTTGCCCGGCAGGGCGAAGGAACCAGGATCACGGGACCCTAGACCGTCGACAGGCGAAGGGTGGCCGCGCCGTCCGCGACCGCGGCCATCGTCAGGCGCACCCGGTTGAGCGTGAACACCGCGCCGGGGTGCCCGGTGAGGGTGGCCGTCGGGACGTCGCCCGCGACGATCCCCGTCCCGCAGCGGGGGTCGCCGTCGCAGCCGACGGTGAACGACCCGCCGGCGATCACGGCCACCATCGACACCTCGTCACCGGTGATCGTCTCGAGGCTGACGTAGCTCAGTCCGAAGGCCGGGTCGACCGGGATGACGGTCGGCGCGGTGACCCGGACCTCGCACGTGCCGTCCGTGCACGCGTTCACGTTGCCGCCGTCCGCCGGTGGCGTGGCCGGGGGCGGGGGAGCGGTGGTGGTGGTCGTTGTCGTTGTCGCCGTGGTGGTTGTTGTCGTCGTTGTCGTCGGCTCGGTCGAGGGGCCGGACGCGGCGCCGCCGGTCCGGGACATGCAGCCGGGCAGCACCAGGAGTGCGGCCAGCAGTGCCGCGGCTCGTCGGGTCATGGTCCACAGCAGACCACGGCGGGCCCGGGACCACTCCCGGGGGCGGTGGCCGTGACCGCAACCGGCCACGGCCACCACGGGAGGGAGCTACTGGTTCAGCAGTTCCTCGTGGTCACGGGCGACCCGGACCAGCTCCAGCAGGCCGTCGGCGTACTCCTGGGACTCCGCGTGTGCCTCGGGGAACGGCGGCTGGAAGCCCATGCCCTCCCACTCGCCGGTCGCCGCGTTCCAGCGGTCGTTGCCGATCTCGAAGTCCCACGCGTAGATGCCCAGCTCGTAGTACAGCTGGTCGGCGGAGTTGCCGGCCGCCGAGTACAGCACGTCGGCCACCGGGCCGGTGCGCGACGGCCAGGTGACCGTGCTGCGGCCGCCGGCGATGGCCCCGACGATGCGCTTGGCGCTCGCCTGGAACAACGTCGACTCCTCGGTGGACGGCCGGGGCAGGGTGATCCGGCCCGGCATCGCGTACGCCCCCGGCGGCCACATGAAGTACCCGCCGTAGCTGTGCACGTTCATCCCGAACCTGATGTTCGGGTGCGCCGCGGCCAGGTCGACCACGTTGTTGGCCTCCGCCTCCGACAGCTCCGCGGTGCCGGCGTACGTGCCGGACAGGCAGTTCGTCGTCGACGCGCCCACGTAGCCGTCGAACACCGAGCCGACCGTGTAGTTCCGGTTGACGTCCACGCCCCACGAGTCGGCGAACCGGGGGTCGCGCTGAGCCCCGGTGCAGTGGTTGGACATGTTCTTGCGCTGGAAGTTCGCGTCGTTGAACGAGTAGTTCGCGCCGTCCGGGTTGA
Organism: Actinophytocola sp.; assembly: GCF_009379765.1. Taxonomy (GTDB): domain Bacteria; phylum Actinomycetota; class Actinomycetes; order Mycobacteriales; family Pseudonocardiaceae; genus Actinophytocola. The sequence goes on from NZ_WHTD01000041.1 coordinate 12,216, forward strand.
CCGTCGGGATCACGAACACCTCGACGTCCTCCAGGAGTTGGCGGGTCTCCTCGTCGGTCGCGTAGTTGGCGAGCAGCCGCTCCGCGAACTCCAGCGTGACGAGCGGCGTCGCCCACTCGCGCGCGTGCTCCTGGGAGTAGGCCAGCACGCCGATCCGCGAGCCGTCCCGGTGCGCGCCGATGCGCAGCGCCTGCACGGTCCACGGCTTGTGCGGCACGCCGGCCGGCGCGTCGAGGCCGTCGGACATCCGCGCGGGACCGGCCACCGGCATGACCTTGCCGGCCGAGCCGTCCTCGACGAACGCGGTGAACCGCTGCGGGAACCGGGCACCGATGAGCGCGGCGACCTGGTCGGTGGTGCTGATGACCGCGCCGTCGCGGTCGGTCGCGAGCGACACGGTCAGCACCCGGTCGCGCCAGGTGGCCCGCGCGGGCCGGTTCGGCTTGCCCGGGTCGACCGTGCGGACCTGCCAGCCGTTGGGCCCCTGGTCGCCGTACTGCACGGACTCGACGACGACCGCCGCGATCGCCGGGTCGCCGACGTAGGTGGTCGCGGTGCGGCGGTAGCCCTGGGTCTTGTTGGGCAGGTCGACGACGTCGACGAGGTCCCGGTACTGGCGGGCCAGCCGCGCGACGCGGGCCTTGATGTCGACCGGCGTCATGTACGCGTCGACGAAGTCGTGCTGGTAGCCCTCGGGGAGCTCCGGCGGGGTCGCGCCGGGCCACAGCGTCGGGGTGATCGTCCGGCTGACACCGCCGAGGCTCGACGTCGCGGTCACCTGCACCGGCTTCGCGGGCACCGGCTGCGGCGACGCGATGTGGTACTGGTACTCGCCGGCGTCCTCGAACCGCTGCAGCGGGAAGGAGCCGGTCGTGCCGTCCGCGGTCCGCCAGCCCACCGTGATCTCGACCTCGGGGTCGAACACGGCGGTGGTGGCGACCCGGGTCTCGAGGAACGTCCGGCCGTCCGTGGTCCACCAGTAGGCGGACAGGAACTGCAGGGTGTCCGCGGCCGCGCGCTGGGCGGCGCCGACCCGCGACTTCGCGGCCTGCACGCTCTGCGCGTACCTGGCGGTGCCGTCCTGCTCGCGCTGGATCAGCTGCAGCGGCTCGGCGCCCTTGGCGACGAGGCCGTCGAGCTGGGTGCCGGTGAGCACGAGGTCGGCGATCAGCTTCCCGTCGGGGGTGCGCCCCGACGTGGCGACGTCGGCGCCGCTCGCCAGGAGCTGGTCGAGCATCGACTCGGCGGGTAGTCAGCCGCACGAGGGCGACCTCGTCGGCGGCCACGCTGACCTTCGCGCCGGGTGGCGCCGCCGTGGCCGGCGTTGTGCTTGCTGCGAACGTGGCGGTACACAGCAGGGCGACGGCCGCGGCCGCATTGCCCCATCCGCGCTTGGACATGGCGCCTCCCGAACGAGAGTGTGGTGGGCCAATCCTTCCCGACCACCGTTAGGAGTCAAAGAGTTTCGTCCTGCGAAACCAACCGGCGCCCGCTCGACGCACCGCCGCGACGATCTCGGTGTTCGGCGCGCCCTTCAGGAGGTACTCGGCGATGCCCGCGCGGGTCATCTCGGCCACCGTGCCCGAGTCGTCGTAGGCGGAGAACGCCAGGATGCGCGTCGCGGGCGAGCGTTCCCGGATCTCCCGCGCCGCGCGTGGGCCGCCGCCGCCCGGCATCCGGACGTCGAGCACGGCAACCGCGGGAGCGTGTCGCTCGGCCAGCGCGATGGCCTCGTCGGCGTCCCCGGCCACGGCGACCACCGCGATGTCCGGCTCGGCCTCGAGCACCTCACGCAGGGCGTCGCGGATCATCGGGTCGTCGTCGGAGATGAGCACGCGCAGCGGTTCGGACGTCATGGCGCCACGCCGGGGTCCGGGTCGGCCGGCAGCCAGAACTCGACGGTGGTGCCGCGGTCGGGCGCGCCGCGGATCGTCCACCAGCCGCCCGCCGTCTCCGCCCGCTCGCGCATCTCGATCAGACCGAAGTGCTCGTGCGGCTCGGGCGGGGTGCCCGGCGGGGCGTACCCCTGCCCGTCGTCGGTCACCCGGCCAAGGACTCCATCGTCCACAGTGGACAACTCGATGAGGATCGAGGTCGCCCGGGCGTGCTTGCGCACGTTGGTGAGTGCCTCCTGGCAGATCCGGAAGATCGTGATCGCGGTCTCGGTCGGCGGCTCCCGGTCGAGCTCCGCGTGCAGGGTCGGGGTGACCCCCCACCCGGTAACCGCGTCCCGGAGGTAGTCGCCGAGCGCGTGGACCAGCCCGTGCCGGTCGATCGCGGTCGGGCGCAGCTGGAACACGAGGCCGCGCAGCCGGCTGATGGTGCCGCGCACGGCGTCGTCGAGCTGGGCGAGCGTCGCGGTGTGCTCGGCCGGCAACCGGCCGGCGAGCAGTTGCAGCCGCATGCCGACCGCGACCATCGACTGGATGGAGTCGTCGTGCACGTCCCAGGCGATGCGCCTGCGCTCCTTCTCCTGTGCCTGCACCAGGTGGCCCAGCAACCGGCGCCGCTCGTCGAGCTGCTGCTCGGCCGTGCGCCGCTCGGTCAGGTCGCCGGTGACCTTGCCGAACCCGCGGAGCCGGCCGGTGTCGTCGTGCAGGGCGGTGATGACGACGTGGGCCCAGAAGGGGGTGCCGTCCTTGCGGATGCGCCAGCCCTCGTCATCGAGGCGGCCCTCGGCCACGGCGGTCTCGAGCTCGCGGCGGGGTTTGCCGGCGGCGACGTCCTCGGGTGGGTAGAGGACGGAGAAGTGCTCGCCGATGATCTCCTCGGCGGTGTAGCCCTTGATGCGTTCGGCGCCGGCGTTCCAGCTCAGGACGTGCCCGGTCGGGTCGAGCATGAAGATCGCATAGTCCAGGACGCTCCCGACGAGCAGCCGGAAGTCGGCCCCCAGCGGAGTCGCGTCGGACATGGCGTAACTGTGCCCGATGCGGGCGGTCGGGACCAACGGCTCAGGCCGGCGCCGGGTTCGGGATCGGGGTCGGGGTCGCTGGAAGGTCACACCACACGACCTTCCCGCGACCCCGCCTCGACACACCCCACGCCGTGGACAGGCGTTCGACCAGACGCATACCCAGGCCGCGGTGACCGGACCGCAGGACGGTCGGCGGCCGGGGGCTGTCGTCGGACACCTCGACGCGGATCCCCGTGGACACCTCCACCAAGCGCACCACCGGCTGCCCATGTGCGTGCAACAGCACGTTGCTCACCAGCTCGGACACCACCTGCGCGGCGTCCTGCCAACTCTGGTGGCCCCACCCGGTCAGCGTCGTGCGGGTGAACTCGCGCGCCAGTGCGGCACTGCGGTGGCTCTCCGGAAGCCGAACCTCCGTGTGCGTCAGGGCATCTGCGTCCACGTGTGCACTGTCCGGCAACACCGCGCCGGCGGCGAGACGCAGTGAGCTCACGCCGCCTGGTGCAAACGCATCAGTCGACGAGGCCCTCGCGTCGGGCGATGGCGACCGCCTCGAGCTTGGAGCGGGCGCCGAGCTTGTCGAGGATGCGCTGCACGTGGTTGCGGACGGTGTTGCGGGTGACCCCCAGCCGCGCGCCGATCTCGTCGGTGCTCGCGCCGTTCGCGAGGAGTCCCAAGGTTTCCTGCTCGCGGGCGGTGAGCGAGGTGCCGGCGCCGCGGACCCGGCCGGTGAGCCGGTCGAGCACGCCGGCGAGCAGGCCCGGGCCGAACGCCACCTCGCCGGCCGCGACCTGGCGGACCGCGGTCTCCAGCTCCTCCAGCCGGGAGGACTTGAGCACCAGCCCCGCGCCGCCGGCCTCGGCGACCCGGGTGGCGACCGAGGTGGTGGCCTCCCCGGTGAGCACGAGCACCCGGGCGCCGGTGACGGACAGGTCCCGGATCGCGCCGATGCCGTCGCCGTCGGGGAGCCTGCGGTCGAGCACCACGACATCGGGGCGGTGCAACCGGGTCTCGGCGAGCGCCTCGGCGATGGAGCGGGCCCGCGCGACGACCGTGATGCCCTCGGCTCGTTCGAGGGCCAGCCCGATGGCCTCCGCGACCATGTCGTGGTCCTCGACGAGCACCACCCGGCTCGGCGGCGTCGTCGGTGTCGAAGGCATACGGCTCGAGTCCCTGGACGACTGCGGAATAGGCGGACAGTGATGGTACCGCCGTTGCGCCGTTCGGACGTGACCAACGGCACGGTGGGGCGGGAACGGATCAGGGGGGTGCTCCGTTGTACTGAATGGTCGCTGCCTGGAGCCAGGAAGTAGCTGGGGTTTTCCGGCGGTGTGTTTCCCCCAAGCACCGTCGACGTACCTGAGCTTTCTTGCGCCAGCGACCAAGAACCGTCGGCCGGACGGGTCCCCCACCCGCCGGCCGGCGGTCCAAGCCCAGCCTCCCGCGAATGTCCTCTTCGGACTGACCGGCGAGGCTGGGCCCGTCCGGGGGCGCCGGTTCCGCCGCGGCGTCGAGAAAGGGCCCCGTCCCCTGCTACGGTTTTCCCGTGACTGCCGGGTCGGCCCTCCGAGGCCATGAGCTCGTTGGGTCCCCGGCCACGCCGTGATCACCCGGCGGGCCAGGGGCCCGCCGCCTCCTGCGTGTTTCTCTCCAAGGGACACGGAAGGGAGGTGATCACATGTCCCATGTCTCCACTGCCGTCTGGCAGGAGTTCCTCGCCGAGCACGGTGACGGTCGCGCGTTCGACGCGGTCGTCACGAAGGTGCTGCCGTTCGGCGCGCTCGTCGAGACAGCGCCGGGTGTTCCGGGGCTGCTTCCGCGCGGCGCGTGGACCAGCGAGCCCGAGCACGGTTCGACCATCGCGGTCCGCATCGCGACCGCTGACGTCGAGCAGCGTCGGGTGAGTGTCGTGCCGGCGTGACCGACGGGGTGCGGGGGCAGGTTGAGGCTGCCCCCGCACCTCGGGCAGCCTAAGAAAACCAGGGCTTGCGCGCGACCCCCGCCGAGCACGACCTGGTCGGCCGTCGTGGGCCCGGAAAAGCAGGAAACAGTCGTACACCCGCGCGACGCTCGGCCTGCTGGTGTCGATCATCGCCGGTGCTTACCGTGCGTCCCGAGTCACTCGCCGAACGTTACCCGAGACCTCGCAACGGTCACCCCACCGGCCGGGTCGGATGCCGTTGTATCCGCGCGGTCACCTCGATCTCGATGCGCATCGCCGGGTCGGCCAGGCCGCACACCTGCATCGTCGCGGCCGGGCGGACCTCGCCGAAGCATTCCCGCAGCACCGGCCAGCACGGCTCGAAGTCGGCGCGGTCGGGGAGGAGATACCGGACCCGGACGACGTCGGCGAACCCGGCGCCGGCCTCGGTGAGCGCCGCCCCGATGTTCGCGAGGCACTGTTTCGCCTGCGCCACGACGTCGTCCGCGATCGTCATCGTCGCGTAGTCGTAGCCGGTGGTGCCGGAGACGTGGACCCAGTCGCCGTCCACGACCGCGCGGGCGTAGCCGATCCGCTCCTCGAACGTCGACCCGGACACGATCGATCTGCGTGTGTGCACGGTCCGACCCTATGGTCGGTGGAAACCCGCTCGACCTGGAGTTCCGGATCCGGCACAAGTACCGGCCGTTCGACCTGATCGCCCCGCGGTTCGTCCAGTACGACACGGCCGTCGGGCGCGTCCGGTCGACGCTGGTCGACACCGGTGGACGGCGCCGTGGTGGCGTCGGTGCCGGCGGCGCTGCCCGCGCCGTTCGGCTTCACCGTGGTGGTCAACGAGAACGCGGTGACGGTGCTGGCCGACCCGACCGGGACGGGCACCGGCTGGCAGCCGCTGCTGACCGAGCGGGAACGGCGTGCGGCGCGGTGATCGACCTGCGCGACCCGCGGGTGCTGGGTGGGCTGAGCTACGGCTACGGCGGTCGCGGCGACGTGCTGCTCGGCCGGGTGCGGGCCGGGTACTTCGGCCAGGCAGGCGTGCGCGACCCGCACGTCGTGCAGCACGCCGACGGCCGCCCGGTCATCCGCGGCGGCAAGCTCTACCTGACGCTCACCAACGCCGGGCTCGGGTTCTTCCAGCAGGCGCACTGGGCGGTGTGGACGCTGGACCTGGCGGACCCGACCCGGCTGGAGCAGGTCGCGACGCTGTTCTTCACGCGCGACGGGGTGGTGCTGGGCGACCACGCCGGCCAGATCGTGTACGACCGCGGCCGGTTCATCCTGGCCATGAGCTCCTGGGGCGACTTCGACTTCGCCGGCGTGCACGTCCGGCACGCGACGACGACCGCCGACGTGCTGTCCGGCGTGCACGTGCTGGCCACCGAGCCGCTGCCGCTGCCCACCGAGGTGAGCTCCTGGGACCCGGCGCTGACCCGGATCGGCGGCCGGTGGCACGTGGCGTTCGTGGAGAGCCCGGCCCAGCAGCCGGCGTTCGAGTTCCACCCCGCGCTGGCGGCGGGCCCGCGTGGCGCCGGCCGTGCCGAGGACCTCGCGCTGCTGGGCGCCGAACCTCGGTGGACCAGACCGAGGGCACGATCCTCCAGTGCTTCGGCGGACAGTGGTACGTCCTGGCGAGCGACGGCGACGCCCGCGAGTACAAGGTCTACGACCCGCGGATGCGGTTGCTGGGCACGATGAACGCGCCGTACGGCACGAACATCCCGCACCCGATGGCGGTCCCGGTCCGCGACGGCTGGTGGCTGCTGACCTTCGACGGCACCCAGTACGCCGAGCCGGTGCTGGGGTACGGCGGCCACCGCGACTTCGTCGTATGACCGGCTGATCGCGGCGCGGCCGCGGGCCGCGCGGGCTCAGCCGGCCGGGATGGCGCCCGTCACCGCGAAGTCGAGGCGTTTGGCCACCGAGACCGTCTGGTCGGCGAAGCGCTCGTAGTACCGGGCGAGCAGTGCCAGCGACATCGCCGACGGGACGCCGTGCGACCAGCCTGGGGCGGTGATCGCGGCCATCACGCCGGCGTGTAGGGCGTCGACCTTCTGGTCGGTCTCGTTCAGCTCGGCGAAGCCGCACGCGTCCGGGTGGCGGACCAGCTCGACGAGCCGCTCGGCCATCGCCACGGTGATCCGGCCCAGCTCGGCGAACGCGTCCGCCAGCTCGGCCGGCACCGGGGCGTCGGGGTGGGTGAGCCGGACATGGTCGGCGACGTGCGCGGCCAGGTCGCCCATGCGCTCGATCTTGTTCGTGCAGTACACCGCGGAGAGCACCACCCGCAGGTCCGTGGCCACCGGCGCCTGCAACGCCAGCACCTGCTGCGCCAGGTCCTCGCACCGGTCCCGCCCGCGGTCGAGCTCGGCGTCCTCGTCCTGCACCCGTCTGGCCAGCTCCACGTCCCCCGTCCGCACCGCCTGACCGGCCGATCGCATCGCTTCGGCGGCGTGCGCGCACATCTCGGCCAGCTGCTCGCGGAGCTCGTTCAGCTGGCTGTGGAATGTCTCTCGCATGGATCCTTCCGCCCTGTGCCCGGAGTGGCGGAGCGTCGCCACCCCGGGCACGGTTCGGGCAGGTCAGCGGCGGCGCAACGAGCTGTCGGCCAGGGCCGGTGGCGCGTAGTAGCTGTCCGCGGTGTTGAGGTCGGTGCCCGGGGGCACGATCTCGTCGATCCGGTCCAGCACCTCCGCACCGAGCGCCACATCGGCGCCGGTCAGCAGGCTCTCGAGGTGCTCCATCTTACGCGGTCCGATGATCACCGACGTCACCGCCGGGTGGGCGAGGACGAAGCCGACCGCCAGGTGCGGCAGCGGGAGGCCCGCCTCGTCGGCGAGCTTGGCCAGGTCGCGGACCGCCTCCAGCTTGCGGGCGTTGCCCGGCACCGACGGGTCGAACTTGTGCCGCTCGGTGCTCGCGCGGCCGCCGGCCGCCATGACGTCCGTGGTCGCCGAGTACCTGCCGGACAGCCATCCCGCCGCCAGCGGTCCCCAGGTCAGCACACCCATCCCGTAGCGCTGCGCGGTCGGCAGCACCGCCGCCTCCACGCCACGCGACAGGATCGAGTACGGCGGCTGCTCGCTGCGGAACCGCACGTGCCCGCGCCGCTCCGCGACCCACTGCGCCTCGACGATCTGCTCGGCCGGGAACGTGGAGGTGCCGACGGCCCGGACCTTGCCGGCGCGGACCAGGTCGGTCAGCGTGCCGAGGGTCTCGTCGATGTCGGTCGTCGGGTCCGGCCGGTGGACCTGGTAGAGGTCGATGTGGTCGGTGCCCAGCCGGCGCAGGCTGTTCTCGATCTCGCGAACGAGCCAGCGCCGGGAGTTGCCGCGGTGGTTGGCGTCCGGGCCCATCGGCAGGTGCGCCTTCGTCGCGAGCACGACGTCGTCGCGCCTGCCCTCGAGCGCCTTGCCGAGGATCTCCTCGGACTCGCCGTCGGAGTAGGCGTCGGCGGTGTCGACGAAGTTGATGCCGGCGTCGAGCGCGCGGTGGATGATCCGCACGCTGTCGTCGTGGTCGGGGTTGCCCAGGGCGCCGAACATCATCGTGCCGAGCGCGAACTCGCTCACCGAGATACCGGTGCCGCCGAGGATCCTGCGCTTCATCAGGTACTGCCTCCATGCTTGGTCGGGATACGCCACCCAGCCTCGCCACGCGGCCCGCGAACAACCAGGTACGCCTCAACCCGGGTCTGCCAGAACCACCTGGCGGATAATGGGTCGCATGGGTCACGCGGAGGACGAGGTCACCCCGTTCCTGAAGGCGCGCAGGGCAGCACTCGACCCGGTGCGGCTCGGCCTGCCCGACGGGCCGGCCAAGCGGCGGGTGCGCGGGCTGCGCCGCGAGGAGGTCGCGCAGCTCGCCGGGATCAGCGTCGACTACTACACACGCATCGAGCAGGGCCGCGCGCAGGCGATCTCGGACGCGGTGCTGGACGCGATCGCCCGCGCGCTGCGGCTCACCCGCAACGAGCACACCTACCTGCGCAACATCACCCAGCCGCGGCGCCGCTCGGGCGAGTGCACGCCGCCGGGCCCGCGAGCCAGGGTGCGCCCGCAGATCCAGGAGCTGCTCGACGCCATGGACGAGTCCGTGCCGGCCATGGTCTACGGGCCGGGCATGGACATCCTGGCGTGGAACCGGCTCGCCACCCGGATCTCGTTCGACTACGACGCGCTGCCCGAGCCGCGGCTCAACTCCGCCTACCTGGTGTTCCTGCACCCCGACGCGAAGGCGTTCTACCCGGACTGGGAGGCCATGGCCGAGGAGATCGTCGCGGGCCTGCGGGTCGACGACGGCGAGTACCCGGACGAGCCGCGGGTGCAGCAGGTCATCTGCGAGCTGCGCGACGGGAGCGAGGAGTTCGCGCGGCTCTGGGAGGCGCGGGAGGTGCGGGAGCGCGACCACGGCACCAAGCGCATCCGCAACCCCGAGGTCGGCGAGCTCGTCCTCACCTACGAGGCGTTCGCCCTGCCCACCGACCCCGAGCAGCGGCTCTGCACGTACACCGCGCCGAAGGGCTCGGTCGCCGAGGAGCGGCTGCGGACCCTCGCGCTCGGCGTCGGTGCCCGCTGAGCCAGCGACTGAAGCCCGCGAGTCCCCGTTCCGGACCCCCGAGGCCCCCATTCCGAACGGCAGGCCCCGGCAAGAGTCGCGAGTCCAACACTCGCGACCTCTGAGTCCAACACTCGCGCACGTTCCGAATGTTGGACTCACGGGTTCTGGGCGTTGGACTCGCGGGTCCGGAACGTTGGACTCGCGGGGGAGGGTCGGTCGGGTCAGCCGCGGCGGGGGAGCAGCAGCGCGACCACGGCCCCCGCCGCGACCACGGCCGCGCCCACCCACAGGGCCGGGCCGAGGCCGGCGACGAACGAGGCCGGCGAGCCGTAGCCGCCCCGGGCGGCGAACACCGAGGCGAGCACCGCGACCCCGACCGCCACGCCGAGCTCGCGCAGCGTGTTGTTCGTGCCGGACGCCACGCCGTGCGAGTCCACCGGGACGCTCGCCAGCGTCGTCGTGCTCATCGGGGCGAACGTCAGGCCCATGCCGATCCCGGCCAGGGCGAGCGGCACCACCAGCGCCGGGTACGCGACGGCCACGGTGCTCGCCACCGAGATCCAGCCGAGCCCGGCCGCGAGCAGCAGCTGGCCGGTGGCGATCAGCACCCGCGCGCCGACCCGGCCCACCAGCAGGCCCGCGAGCGGCGCGACCACCATCGGCGCCATCGTCCACGGCAGCGTGCGCACCCCGGCCTCGAGCGGGCTGAGGCCCTGCACCACCTGGAAGAACTGCGCCAGCAGGAACACCGAGCCGAACACGCCCGCGGAGAACGTGAACGCGACCGCGTTGACCACGCTGAACCCGCGGGACCGGAACAGCCGCAGCGGCAGCATCGGCGCCGCGGCCCGCCGCTCCCAGGCGAGGAACGCGGCGAGCAGCACCCCGCCGCCGATCAGCGCGGTCAGCACCGGCCGGGAGGTCCAGCCGTGGTCCGAGCCGTGCACGACTCCCCACACCGCGGCCAGCACGCCGCCCGAGGACAGCACCAGCCCGAGCGGGTCGAGCCGCCGCGCGCCACCGCGCGACTCACGCAGGACGAGCGCCGCCACCGGCACGGCGACGAGCCCGACCGGCACGTTCAGCCAGAAGATCCACGTCCAGTCCAGGCCGTCGGTCACCGCACCGCCGACCACCGGGCCGACCGCGACACCCAGCCCGCTGATCCCGCCCCAGATGCCGACCGCCGCGTTGCGCAGCCGCTCCGGAACCCCGGCGGCGAGCAGCGTGAGCGACAGCGGCATCACCGCGGCGCCTGCCGCGCCCTGCACCGCCCTGGCCGCGGTCAGCATCCACGGCTCGGTGGCCAGCGCGCAGGCCGCGGACGCCACGGTGAACAGGCTGATGCCGAACAGGAACATCCGCCGCCTGCCCAGCCGGTCGCCGAGCGCGGCCGCGGTGAGCAGCAGCGCGGCGAACGAGAGCGTGTAGGCGTTGACGAACCACTGCAGGTCGGTCAGCGACGCGCCGAGGTTCGTCTTGATCACCGGCAGCGCCGTCGTCACCACCAGGTTGTCCAGCGTGACCATGAACATCGGGATGCCGACCGCGGCGAGTACGGCCCCCAGCGGACGGCGCGGTGGGACAGGAGTGACCGGGGGCGCGAGCACGGTGGACATCGGGGTCTCCTGGTTGTAATCGACTGATAACTACGAAAGTAGCTATCGACTGATAACATGTCAACGGGCTTCCAGGAGGTGTCATGGCAAGGACCCGGCTGACCGCCGCGGAACGCAGCGAGCAGCTGGTGGACGCGGCCATCAAGGCGTTCGCCGGCACGGGTTACGCGGGCACGTCCACCGACGACATCGCGCGGCTCGCGGGCGTCTCGCAGCCCTACGTCATCCGGCTGTTCGGCTCGAAGCAGCGGCTGTTCCTCGCCGGCGTCGAGCATGCCTGCGGCCGGATCGAGCAGGCGTTCAGCGACGCCGGGCCGGCCGAGCTCGCGGACCTCGCGCCCGCGTTCGACCGGCTGCTCACCGAGCGGGACTTCCTCGCGATGTTGCTGCACGGCTTCGCGGCCAGCGCAGACCCGGTCATCGGCGCGTGCGTGCGGGAGCGCTTCGGCCGGATCTACACCCTGGTCAAGGAGCTCAGCGGGGCCGAGGTCGTGGAGGTCCGCGGCTTCCTCGCCACCGGCATGCTGCTGACCGTGCTGGCGTCCATGCAGGTCGTCGGCCCGGACGCGGTCGCGCGCGAGCCGTGGATGACCGAGATCATCGGCTCGTTCGACCGCCTGGACATCGAGTGACGCCCAGGCGGTCGACGCGCTACTGGTTCGGCGCGCGGTTGAACGCCGAACCTGCGGCCGCCGATCTCCGTGCCGGTGAGCAGCCCCCGGACCGTCTCGATGACCGGCATGAACGGCTGGTTGTCGGTGAACCAGCGCACCCCCCGCCGGCATCGTCTCCGGCGGCGCGAACGCGCTCGACAGGAACGGCAGGCGTCAGCGGGAACGAGGAGAACGAGGCCGCGTCCGGTGTCTTCGCGATCAGTCCGAAGGCGACACTCAGCCAGCTGACCGCCAGCGTGAGCAACGCGAAGACGGCGAGCACCAGGAGCCACCCGGCGGGCGTGGCGTCCGGTCGGAACCCCACCACGAGCGCGACTCCGACCACCACGGCGAGGCAGAGGATCGTGCGGATCATGGCGTCGAGGACGTGTCCGGTGAGCACCGAGGCACGCGACACCGCCATCGTGCGGAACCGGTTGATGATGCCGTTGTTCATGTCGTGCGAGACGGACACCGACAGCTGTCCGACGCCGTAGGTCACGGCCATCAGCAGGATGCCGGGCGTCACGTAGTCGACGTACTCGGTGCCGACCGCGAACGCGCCGCCGAACACGTAGACGAACATCAGCAGCGTGATGACCGGGAACGTCAGCGCGACGAACAGCACGGCCGGGTTGCGCCGGGTGTGCCTGGCGTTGCGGCGCAACATGGTCAGCGAGTCGCTCAGCACGTGGCTCACCGGGTCACCTTGTCCTCGGTCTTGTCACGGTGGCCGGTGCGGGCGAAGAACACGTCGTCGAGGTCGGGCGTGTGCACGGTCAGCGTCTCGCCGGCGACCGCCTCGCGATCGAGGCGGTTGAGCAGGGCGCGCAGCGCCGTGACGCTGCCGTCGCTGGGGACCCGCAGGGCGAGCGCGGCGTCGTCGCGCGCCGCGTCGCCCAGTACCCGCGCGGCGAGCTCCAGGTCGGCGGCGTCGGCGAAGACCAGGCGGACGTGGCCGCCGGGGATGCGCCGCCTGAGCTCGTCGGGGGTGCCCTCGGCGGTGAGCTCGAACCGCTCGAGCAGGTCGGCGGTGCGCCGCCTGCCCTCGGCCTTCCCCAGGTGGTTGAGGTCGGCCATCATCCGCAGGTGCTCCTCACCGGTGAGCAGGTCGTCCAGCGCGGAGAACTGGCCGGTCACGCCGATCGCGGTGCGCACCCCGGCCGGGTTCCGCATCAGGTCGTGCCCGGCGACCAGCGCCTCGCCGCCGTCGGCGGTGATGAGCGTGGACAGGATGTGCACGGTCGTGGTCTTGCCGGCGCCGTTCGGGCCGAGCAAGGCGAAGGCGGTCCCCTCCGCGACGGTCAGGTCGATGCCGTCGAGCACGACCTGCTTGCCGAATGTCTTGCGCAGCCCCATCGCCGAGATGGCGGGCCGCGCCGTGGAGATACTCATGCTCCCTCGTCTCGAAGAGTTTCGGGCAGGGCCGAGCCGCGGCCATTGCCATATCGCTGCCGTGGCCGCATTTCGGGCATGCCGACCGAGCACGGGAGTTCCGCGCGACGAATCAGGTCAGGATCAGATGTCGAGGTCCTCGACCGGCGGCTGGGTGGCCATGGCGGCCACGATGTCGTACAGCTCGGTCGGGATCTTGTCGCGCACCTCGTCGAGCGTGGCCTCGGCCGGGGCCTCGCCCCAGCTCTGTTCGCCCAGGACGTGCAGGTAGCTGCGCCAGTCGCGCCAGTCGAGGTCCTTGCCGGACGCGGACTTCCAGATGGCCTCTGGCGAGCGTTCGGTGTGCACCACGAACTTGCCCTTGCGGCTGCGGTAGACCCGGAACTCCTCGACCCGGTTCCCCTTCTGGCGCCCCCACTCGCCGAGCAGCACCCCGCTGAACCGCTGCTTGCGTCCGACGCCGAAGCCCACCCGGACGGTGACATGGAGGCAATGAGTTGCCGCGAGTCGGGTCTGAGCCGTCCCGGGTCAGTGGGGGAGCTTGACCACCGTGACGAAGAAGTCGTCGATGTGGCGGACCACCTCGATGAACCTGTCGAAGTCCACCGGTTTGCTCACGTAGGCGTTGGCGTGCAGGCTGTAGCTCCGCACGATGTCCTCCTCCGCCTCGGACGTCGTCAGCACCACGACCGGGATCAAGCGCAGCTCCGGGTCCTCCTTCAGCTCCGCCAGCACCTCGCGGCCGTCGCGGCGGGGGAGGTTCAGGTCCAGCAGGATCAGGCCCGGCCGGGGCGCGTCGCCATAGTCGCCCTCGCGGCGGAGGAACTGCAGCGCCTGCTCGCCGTCGTTCACGACGTGCAGGCGGTTGCGGATCTTGTGGTACTCGAACGCTTCCCTGGTCATCAGGATGTCGCCGTCGTCGTCCTCGACGAGCAGTACGTCGACCACGTCCAAGGGGGTGAGCTCAGCCATCGATGTCGTCCTCCTCGGTCAGCACGGGCAGTGTGAAACAGAAGCGAGCGCCGGACGAGACGTCGGTGTCCAGCCAGATCCGCCCGCCGTGGTAGTCGATGATCTTGCGGCACATCGCGAGCCCGATCCCCGTCCCCGGGTACTCGCCCTTCCCGTGCAACCGCTGGAAGATCACGAAGATCCGCTCGGCGTACTCCGGCGCGATGCCGATCCCGTTGTCGGACACCGACAACTCCCAGAACCTCTCGTCCCGGACCGCCGAGACACGCACGCGCGGCGGCGCCTCGCCACGGAACTTCAGCGCGTTGCCCACCAGGTTCTGGAACACCGTGGTGAGCAGCGGCACCTCGGCCATGACGGTCGGCAGCTGGCCCGACTCGACCGTGGCCCCGGCCCGCTCGATCGCCGTCGCCAGGTTCGCCTTCGCCTGCTCCAGCACCGCCTCGCAGGACACCTCGACCGGCTCGCGCATGGTCCGGCCCACCCGGCTGAACGCCAGCAGGTCGTTGATCAGCACCTGCATCCGCTTGGCCCCGTCCACCGCGAACGCGATGTACTGGTCCGCCCGCTCGTCGAGCTGCCCGTGGTAGCGCCGATCCAGCAGCTGGCAGAAGCTCGCCACCTTCCGCAGCGGCTCCTGCAGGTCGTGCGAGGCCACGTAGGCGAACTGCTCCAGCTCGGTGTTCGACCGCTGCAGGTCCTGGGTCCGGGCGTCCAGCTCGTCGTGCGCGTCCTGCAGCGCGGACAGCTCGTGCAGGATGCGCACCCGCATCGTGTTGACGTCCGCGCCCAGCTCCCGCACCTCGCGCGGTCCGCTCTGTCCGACCTCGTGCCGGAAGTCGCCGTCGGCGACCGTGCGGACCTCCGCGGCCAGCTTCGACACCGGCCGGATCGCCGCCCGCCGCAGCCCGATCGCGAGCAGCAGCACCATCAGCGCGAAGCCGACCGCGATGCCGACACACGCGACGTTCAGCGCCGTCGCCGACCGGTCGAGGGCGGCAGTCGCACGCTCGCGGGCCCCGTCCAGGTCGGCCTGCAGGTCGGCCACGGCGGCGCGCACCTGGTCGAAGAACGTCGTGCCCGCGTCGATGTTCTCGGCACCGACGGGTCGGCCGGTGGTGTCGACCGCGGCGATGGCGGGCTCGGCATAGCTGACCCGCCAGTTGTCCACCCGGTCCAGCACATCGCGGAGGTCGGCCCGGGCGTCCGGGAGCCCGCCGACGAGGTCGTCCAGCAGCGCGGCCGCGTCCTGCGTGGCGGTCCGGCCGTCGGTGTAGGGGACGAGGAGGTCGCGCTGCGCGGCCAGCGCGTAGCCGCGCACCCCGGTCTCCTGGTTGACCAGCGCCGACTCAAGCCGAAGCGACTCGCGCTGGGCCGGGTCGATCCGGTCCAGAAGCTGCGTGCGGGCGTCGGCCAGGCCGGTCAGCGCGATGACCCCGACCGCGACCGCGGCCACAGAGTACAGCGCGAGCACCGCGACGCTGATGTTGATGATCCGGCTCAGCGGCCAGCGCGTCGCGGCGTGGTCGCGTGCCGTGAGCACGGGCGTCTCGGTCCGGACCTCCTGGTCGGCGACCTGGGTCATGCCGTCCGTGCCCAGCTCAGCGCCACCACGGCCATGTCGTCGTCGAGGTCGTCGCCGTTGAGCTCGCGTACCCGGCCGGTCACCTCCTCCAGCAGCCGGTCCGCCGACTGCCGCGGGTCCCGGGCCATGGCCGACTCGACGAGCTGGACCAGGCCGAACACGTCCAGGCGCTCGTCGCCGCGGCCCACCCGGCCCTCGATCAGCCCGTCGGTGTACATCAGGACCGTCCACCGGTCGCCGAGCCGGATGTCGTGGCACGGCCAGTTGGAGCCGTCGCCGACGCCGACCGGGGTGCGGGGCGGCGCGTCGAGCGGGCGCACGCCTTCCGGGGTGACCAGCAGCGGCGGCGGGTGGCCGGCCAGGTAGAGCCGGCCGGCCGTGCGGGACGGGTCGATCGAGAGCATGCCCAGCGTCGTGAACAGGCTGGGCCGGTGCCGCTCGTGCGTGAAGACCTGGTCGAGCGTGGTCAGCGCCTCGGCGCTCGGCCGCTCGGCGAGCACCATCGTCCGCCAGGCGACCCGCATGGACACCCCGAGCGCGGCCTCGTCCGGGCCGTGCCCGCACACGTCGCCGACCACCGCGTGCACCCAGCCGTCCGCCGACTGCACCACGTCGTAGAAGTCGCCGCCCAGGAGCAGCCGCCGGCCGCCCGGCCAGTAGCGGGCGACCACGGTGAGCGCGGGGTCGGAGACCAGCGGCGTCGGCAGCAGGCCGCGCTCGAGGCGGGCGTTCTCCTCGGCGTAGATCTGCGCCTCGCGCAGCTGGCGCTGGATCTCCTCGGACCGCACCCGCTCGATGGCGTAGCGGATCACCCGGTCCAGCAGCCGCCCGTCGACCTGACCCTTGACCAGGTAGTCCTGCGCGCCGATGCGGACGGCCTCCTCGCCGAGGTACTCGTCGGCGAGACCGGTGAGGACGACGACCGCGACCTCGGGCACGTGCTCCTGCAGCCAGCGCAGCCCGTCGAGCTCGTGGGTGTCGGGCAGCCCGAGGTCCAGGAGCACGCAGGCCCGGCCGTGCAGCGCGACCTTGGCCTCGGCCAACGACTCCACGCGGTGCACGTCGACGGCCGCGCCGACCTCGCGCAGGAACTCCTCGACCAGTACCGCGTCGCCGTCGTCGTCCTCGATCAACAGCACCCTGGTCCGGTCCGGTCTCTCCGCGACGTCCCGAGCTACCATCGGCGGCCTGCTCGTCCTCGTTCCGGGGTGCCGACCTCCGACGGTCGATACGGTTGGCTCATCGTAGTGGTTGCTCAGTCGGCGCACCCTGGTCAGATTGCCAGGTCCGGTTCGAGTCCGCCGATCGCCGCTGTGTTCCCGGCCGGCGTGCGGGCTCTTCGGGCGTGTGGTCGGTCGACCGCGCGTGGCGTGCCACCACGACCGCCGCGTGCCGGACCCCGACCGGACGCGGAGCCGCTCAGGACCGGGGACCCGCCGTGACGTCGAAGCGCGGGGCCGCACGGCGGCGGGAGGCCCGCCCGGCGTGCGCCGAGCGGGCCTCCCCGAACTACCGCGCCACTACAGCGTCGCGCACTGGCCGGACGCGTGGCCGCGCACGGTGTTCTTCCGGCCGTCGTTGCCCGGGGCCGGCTGGTTGCCCAGGCACGACAGCGGACCGGTGATCTTGTTCGCTGCCACCACGATCGGCTCGTCGCCGCCGTTGAGGAGCAACGTCACCGGGCCGGTCATCGTTGCGGTGTCGACGTGGATGCCGCCGGTGTTGCCGATCAGCGTCACCGGGCCGGTGATCTTCGCGTCCTCGATGAGAACCGCGCCGGTCGCCACCGCGACCGACACCGGGCCGGTCACCGTGGTGCCCGACAGCGTGAACACGTCCGGCTGGATCGCCGTGACCGGACCGGTGATCCGGCCGCCGGTCGCGACCAGCGACGCGCCCGGCCGCACCGTGACCGCACCGGTGATCGTCGCCTCGTCCAGGCACGTCAGGCCCGACGACACGGTCAGCGGGCCGACCCGCCGGCCGGTGATCGTCGTAGTGCACTGCGGGCCGGGCTGACCGACCGAGGACCGGAACACGGTGTCCGCGGTCACCGGCGAGTTGTCGGCGATGTGGTCGGTGAGCATCGTCAGGTCGTTGTCACCGGTCGTCGCCCGGTCGGTTCCGCCCGCCAGGGTGAAGAAGTTGTCCCCACCCGCCGCGAGGAACGAGTTGACCGTCACCCGGTAGGTGCCCGTCGGGCTGATCGCCGTCCCGTTCAGCGTCATCGACGTGATCCGCTGGCCCGCCGGGTTGTCCGGCAGGTAGGTGTAGGTGAAGCCCTTCGAGACACCCAGGTGCAGGACCGGCCGGGACGCGCCCGCCGGCTGCCACTGCTCCTCGAGCACCTGCTTGACCTCCGCGCCGGTGTAGGTCTTGGTCACCACGTCGTTGGCGAAGGGCTGCACCGAGAACGCCTCGGCGTAGGTGATCACCCCGTCCGTGCCGACCAGCAGGTCGGCCCGCAGCCCGCCCGGGTTCATGAACGCGACCTGCGCCCCACCCCGGCCCGGCTCACTGGTGCCGTCCAGCTGCACGTCGGCGATGAAGTTGCCCAGCACCGACTCCGACCCGCGGTCCTCGGTTCCGTCCGGCGTGACGGCCCGCGTGATGTCCGCGGTGATCGAGCCCAGCGGCTGCTGGCCCAGCACGTCGGCGTTCGCCTTGGCGTCCGCGACGAGCTGCGCCACCGCCGGGTCCTCCGGCGCGCCGACCACGTCGAGCAGCACCGCCGAACTGTCCAGGACGGCCTTCGAGGTCGGGTCGACGGACAGGGTCGCCTTGCCCAGCTTGCGCCCGTACTCCTGCGCCTGGATCACCGGCCGGGTCCGGTCGGTGCCCGGGATCGGCGCCTCGAACGCGTAGGGCTGGTGGGTGTGCCCGCTCATGATCACGTCGATGTCCGCGCTGGCCCGCATGAACTCGCCGAACACCGGGTCGGCGTCGAGGTCGGCCACCGAGTTGATGTTCTCGGCGGCGGCGCCCTCGTGCGCGAGCAGCACCACGACGTCGGCCTCGCCGTTGGCCTCGGCGCCGTCCTTCAGCTCGGCGGCCACGGCCTCGGCCTCGTCCACCGGGTCGTGGAAGGTGATGCCGGCGATGCCGTCCGGGCTGACCAGCGACGCGGTCTGCTCGGTCACCACGCCGACGATGCCGACCCGGATCCCGTCGACCGTCTGCACGTCGTAGGCCGGCAGCGCCCGGTCGTCCCCGCGGTAGACGTTCGCGCCCAGGTACGGGAACTGCGCCCGGTCGGTGACCCGGCCGGTGAGGTCCGCGATGCCCTTGTCGAACTCGTGGTTGCCGACCGCGGAGGCGTTGAGCCCCATCAGGTTCAGCGCGTCGAGCGTCGGGTTGTCCTGGTCGATCGCCGAGATGAACGTCGACGCGCCGATGTTGTCCCCGCCGGACAGGAGCAGCGTGTTCGGGTTCTCCTGCCGCTGCGCGCCGACGAGGCCGGCCAGCTGGGCGGCGCCGCCGATGGGTGAGCCGTCCGGCGCCGCGGCCGGCGACTCGAGCCGGCCGTGGAAGTCGTTGATGGACAGCAGGTTCAGGTCCACCGGGCCGTCGGCCGCGGTGTTCAGCCCGACCACGAGCGGGTTGTGGTCGCTGGCCCGGTACGGGTCCGGCTGGTAGAAGGCCGGCGAGCCGTCGTACTGGAACGCGAACGACTCGTGCGCGTTGATCTGCCAGACGTCGACCCCGGTCACCCGGTCGGCGAGCGACGGCGACGCGATCGCGTGGTCGAGCGAGCCCGACTCGCCCGCGAAGACGTAGCTGGCCTCCCCGCCGTCGTTGAGATCCACATAGGACTGGTCGTAGAGTACCTGGACCGGGTCCTCGTGGGTGTAGGCGTTGAAGTCGCCCAGCAGCAGCACGTCGTCGCTGCCGCTGTCGGCCTTCAGCGCCGCCACGAACGTGGCCAGCGACTGCGCCTGGCGGACCCGGTCGCCGTTGTACGCGCCCTGCCCGTCGCCGGCGTCGGCGTTGTCGCCGGTCGGGTCGCCGGACGCGCTCTTGGACTTGAGGTGGTTGGCGACGACGGTGAAGGTCTCGGCGCCCGCGCGGAAGGTCTGCGCGATCGGCTCACGGGCGTTGAACCACACCGACTCGTCGTTGATCGTGCGCGACTCGCCCTGCGGGGTCACCGAGCCCGGCTTGAAGATGATCGCCGTGGTGATGACGTCCTGCTGGTCGGCGGCCGGCAGCCCCGCGGGGGAGCGGACGTAGTCCCACGTGCCCGCACCGTCGGCGGTGTTCAGCGCCGCGACGAGCCGCTCGAGGGCCAGCTGCGGGTCGTTCGCCTCGAACCGGACCGAGTTCTCGATCTCCTCGAGCGCCACCACGTCCGCGTCGAGCGCGGTGATCGCGGCGACGATCTTGGCCTCCTGCTTGGCGAGCCCCGCCTCGTCGTCCGCGCCTCGGGCGTCGCCGCCGAAGTGGACGAAGTAGTTCAGCACGTTGAAGCTGGCCAGCCGGAGGTCGCCGCCGACCTGTTCGGGTGCCGGGGTCCTCGGGTTGGTGACCTTGAAGGTCGTGCGGCCGGTCACCGGGGTCTGCGCGGTCACCGGCGTGGTCGGCTGCAGCCGCCACTCGTCGAAGCCGAAGGACAGCACGGTCGGGGAGAACGCCTCGACCGTGTCGCCGACGCGCAGCGGCGCGTCCGGGTAGACGTAGGGCGGCAGCTGGCCGGCACTCGACAGGTTGGTCGACGAGCCGTCGTCGAGCAGCAGCCGGCCGAGCTTGTTGGCGGCGGCCTGGTCCAGCGCCTGCTGGGTGCCCGGCCGGTACAGGTCGGTCGGGATCGGCGCGGCCGCCTCGCCGGCCGCGAGGACGACCTCGCCGAACCGGTTGGTGTTGAAGACCTCGGAGACCGTGTACTGGCCGACCGGGGCGACCGACATCGACTCGACGGACTCGCGCGCGGCGGGGTCGAGCGGGAGGCTCAGCGGCGCGGGCGCGGGCAGTGCCGCGTCGTGCGCGCAGATCTGCACGTCGGCCTTGACGCCGATGGAGATCTCGGTGAGGCCGTTGAACTCGCTGACCGTGCCGCGCACCCGGACCTGGTCGCCGATGGCGACGCCCGGGTGGTTGGCGGGGTTCGAGGTCAGGTAGACGAAGACGCCGTCGGAGGCGACGCCCGCCTCGGGGGCGCGGTCGCCGGAGCCAGCGGTCTGGACGTAGACGCCGTTGTAGCCGCCGGTGCGGTGGTCGGCCGTCACGACGCCCTCGACGACGACCTGGCCGCCGACGAGCGGGGACGCGTCGCCGGTGCCCTGGACCTCGGCGATCGTGTGGTCGACCGCGATGTCGCAGCCCACCGGGTCCGGGTCGGGATCGGGGTCACCGCTGCCGTTGCGGACGCCGAACGTGTTCTGGGCGGGCGCCTGCCAGGTGCCGTCGACCTTCTGCAGCGAGAAGCCGACCGGGGTGCCGGAGGCCTCGGCGACGCCGATGTCGGTGGCGGCCGTGCCGTTCGCAGGGCCGCCCGCGCCGGTCAGCGCGCCCTCGTAGCTGAGGAACTCGGCGACCGTCCCATCAGGACGGACGAGCGCGACGCCGTCGGGGGAGCCGTTCTGGATGCCGTCGGTCGGGTAGGTCGCGACGACCACCCCCGCCTCGGGGACCGTGCCGGACAGGGTTCGGGTGTCGTACACCGCCCCGCCGTTGCCGTTGTACAGGGCGAGCTGCCAACCGGAGAGGTCGAAGCCGACCGGGGCCTCGATCTCCAGGGCCTCGCCGGTGTCCGTGCCGACGTTGTCGTAGTGGATCTCACTGAGGAACGGTGCGGTCGGTTCCTCCGCGGCGGCCGTCGAGCCGCTGAGCGTCGCGACCGTGGCGATCGCGGTCAGCGCGCCGGCGACCTGGAGTAAGCGGACACGTCTCCGACTGGACATTGGGCAGGCCTCCGGTAGGGGGTTCGAAACCTGCCGGAGCCTAGGTCGGCGAAGTGGCCGAAGATGATCGTGGAGATGTACGTGACGCGATTGTTAAGGGTTTCGGCGACGGTTGGTGACCAGGCGATATGCCCTGGTAACCGGACCCGCCGAACGGAGCAGTCGTTTCCGCCGAACCCGCGAGTCCAACCCCCAGAACCCGCGAGTCCAACGCTCGGGACCCGCGAGTCCAACGCTCGTGGACGTAGGAGCATCTCGCCGGTTCTCGGCGGGGACCTACCCGGCAAGCACCGACGTGTTCTGGCAGGCCACCAGCAGCCAGCGGCCGTCCTCCTCGGACATCACGAACATCGGGGTGCCCTCGCTCCGCTCACCCGCGGTCGTGACCACCTGACGTACCTTCACCGCCGCCACGTCCGGGCGGATGAACAGCGCGTGCACCACCTCGTAGGTGGCCGTCGTGTCCTTCATCGCGCCCGGGAGCACCTGCCGGGTGAACGCCGCGATCTCCGCGCGGCCGGTCAGCAGGCGGCCGTGGCCTGTCGTCCAGATCGCGTCCTCGCGGAACAGGGCCACGAAGGCGTCCACCTGCTCGTTCTGCTGGGTGTGCGCCAGCGCGGCGACCACCCGCTCGATGTCCGGGTGCTCCGTGTCCATGTGCGCCAGCGTGCGACCTCCACCAAACCTGAGGTCAAGCCGGCGCTCCGCGACCGGGATGTATCAGCGCTCGCCCCGACGCCTCTGCGGGGCATGCGAATCACTCGGAAGGTCCCATGGTGGGCCGCCCTGATGGGCCTGCTCGCCATCACGTTGTCGGGCTGCGACCAGCTCGGCGGGGGCGTCACGGCGGGAGGGGTCGAGCCGACGGCCGTCGCCGGTGGCGGTGGCGGCAGTAGCGGCAGTAGCGGTGGCGGGGCCGGCGGCTGCGGCTCGCCCGGGGAGAACGTGCGGCAGCGGCTGCCGGTGCTCGACGGCTCGATCGAGGTCGTCTCCAGGAACCCGTGCGCGCCGTTCAGCGGACTCGCCGGCGATGTCGGGGACCTCATCCCGGAGCCGGATCGGGCTTCCGCCACGGCGAAGGACTTCGTCCACAAGGTCGGTCGGGTGGCCGGCCAGGTCGCCGCCGCGGCCGACCTGGTCGACTGCCTGTACCGGGCCGACCAGCTGGCTGTCCAGATCTACCAGCACGTCGACGCGCGGTGGTCGGTCGGCGTCGTGGTGGTCGTCGGGATCAGCGCCGAGGCGGCCGTCGACGCCGCGTCGTGCTACCTGTTCGACGAGCCGCAGCACGACCCCGGCGTCGACGAGCCGGCCTTCGAACCGTGTCTCGACGGCTCGACGGACGGCGAGTACGCCGTCATCAAGGTCGGCTCGACGGCCGAGATGTGCGACGCCCTCCTCAGTGCCTAGTGTCGCGTGACCCTGAAACCTTTACGCCGCTGCGGCCCGCGCGGCCCCTGGCGGCGTTGGAGAAAAGCCCAAGTACATCCAGTACGAGCGGCTTTCCTCCGTCTTGCCAGGAACCACGTTGATCCACAGCGGACGCAAAGGAACAGGATCACGCGACACTAGTTGGTGTGACAGTGGCGACCGTCGTGCAGCAGCAGGGCCGCGATCGAGGGAACGCGGCGGACCCGCGCCAGGCACCGTTGGCGGGTCGGCCCGATCGCGCCGATCGGCATGCCCAGGCTCGAGCTGATCTCCGCGTACGGCGTCGGCGGGTCGGAGAACAGCAGCGACAGCAGTTCCTTGTCCCGGTCCGGCAGGTGGGTGAGCGCGTCGCGCACGGCGGTGCGCTCCTCCTCCTCGACCAGCGAGGTCAGGAAGGCATCGGGCTCGACCCGGTCGACGTCCTCGTTCGGGATCTGGCGGCCCTTCTCCCGCAGCACCGCCAGGCACTCGCGCCGGCTCGTGGTCGCCAGCCAGCCGGGCAGCGCCTCCGGCTCCCGAATCGTGCCCAGCGAGACCACCAGGCGCAGCCACACGTTCCCGGCGACGTCGTCGGCGTCCGAGCCGGCGAGGCGGTAACCACGGCACACCGAGAAAACCAGCGGAGAATACCGCCGCACGATTTCTCGCCACGCCGGTTCCGCACCACCCGAGGCCCTTTCCAGCAAACCTTTGACAGGCGATTCACACCGCATTTCCGCACTCCCTCTCGAGCACCCCTGCGCTCTTGCGGATTCACGATTTCGCCACGCCCTGCTCGCGGACCTTGCGGCAACCTTGCGGACGGGGCAGTCTCAATAAGTCCGTCGCTGGCAACGCGTCGACCACCGGGGGTCCGCTGGATGGAGTTCCGGCTGTTCGGGGAGGTACAGCTGCGGGTCGGGGGCCGGTCGCTCGACATCGGAACCCCGCGGCAGCAGGCCGTGCTCGCCGCCCTTGCCGTGGACGCCGGCCGGCCCGTTCCGATCGAGACGCTCATCGACCGCGTGTGGGACGACGCGCCGCCGGTCGAGGCACGCAACGTCCTTTACTCCCACCTCAGCCGGATCCGCCGGCTGCTCGCGAGCGGCGGCGGGGCCCGGATCGTCCGGCGCAGCGCCGGCTACGTCCTCGACATCGACCCCGACCTGGTGGACCTGCACCGCTTCGCCCGCCTCGTCGAGCGGAGCAAGACCGCGGACACCGCGCTACGGGCCACCCTGCTCGACGAGGCACTGCGGATGTGGCGCGGCACGCCGCTCGCCGGCGTCCCGGGGGAGTGGGTCGCCCAGGTCAGAGCGGGCTGGCAGCGGCGCAGGCTCGACGCGGCCGTCCGGTGGGCGCACGCCGAGCTGGAGCTGAGCCGGACCGACGCCGTGCTCGCCACGCTGCCCGACCTCGTCGCCGAGCACCCGTTGGCCGAGCCGCTCGAGGGCCTGCTCATGCGTGCCCTGCACGCCGCGGGCCGCGACGCCGAGGCGCTCGACCGCTACGCCGGCCTCCGGCAGCGACTCGCCGGCGAGCTCGGCACCGACCCCGGCCCCGAGCTCCGCGCCCTCCACACCGCACTCCTGCGTGGCGAGCTGCCGGCACCGGCGCCCGAGCGCGGGAGTCCACTCGCGACACCGGCGCAGCTCCCGCCGGACGTGTACGGCTTCGCCGGCCGCGACGCCGAGCTGCGGCTGCTCCACGGCCTGGTCGAGACCGGCTCGAGCGCGGTCCGGATCGCCGCGGTGTCGGGCACCGCCGGGGTCGGCAAGACCTCGCTCGTCGTGCACTGGGCGCACCGGGTCCGCGACCGGTTCCCGGGTGGACAGCTCTACGTGAACCTGCGCGGCTTCGACCCCACCGGCTCACCGGTCACCCCCGCCGAGGCGATGCGGACCTTCCTCGACGCGTTCGAGGTCCCGCTGCAGCGCATCCCGGCCGGCTTCGAGGCGCAGGTCGGCCTCTACCGCAGCCTGCTCGCGAACCGGCGCGTGCTGGTGGTGCTGGACAACGCGCGCGACGTCGAGCAGGTGCGCTCGCTGCTCCCCGGCGCGCCCGGCTGCCTGGTGGTCGTGACCAGCCGCACCCTGCTCTCCGGTCTCGTCGCCACCGGCGCCCGGCCGGTGACCGTCGACCTGCTCGACCCCGGCGAGGCGCGGCAGCTGCTGGTCGGGCAGCTCGGCGCGGACCGGGTCGCCGCGGAGCCGGGCGCGGTGGACGAGATCGTCGAGCTGTGCGCGCGGCTGCCGCTGGCGCTGGCGGTCGTGGCCGCCCGGGCCGCCACCTACCCCACGTTCGCGCTCGCCGACCTGGCCCGCGAGCTGCGCGAGACCCGCGGCGGGCTGGACGAGTTCGCCGGCGCCGACCCCGCAACGGACCCGCGAGCCGTGTTCTCCTGGTCCTACCAGCAGCTCAGCGACGCTGCCGCGCGGCTGTTCCGGCTGCTCGGCCTGCACTCCGGGCCGGACCTCGGCACCCGAGCGGCGGCGAGCCTCGCCGGCCTGCCGGTGGCGAAGGCCCGCCCGCTGCTGGCCGAGCTCGCGAGGGCACACCTCGTCGCCGAGCACAGCCCCGGCCGCTACGCCTGCCACGACCTGCTGCGCGCCTACGCGTCCGAACTGGACCTCGCGCTCGACACCGAGGCCGACCGTCGGGCGGCGACCCGGCGGATGCTCGGCCACTACGTCCACAGCGCCGACAACGCGGACCGCCTGCTCGACCCGCGCCGGGACGAGCCACCCACCCGGACCGCCGTACCGTCCGAAGTGGACCCGGAGCGGATGGCCGACTTCGGCGAGGCGTCGGCATGGTTCAACGCCGAGCACCGGGTCCTGGTCACCGCCGTCCACCAGGACATCGAGCTCGACGCCGAGGTCTGGGACCTGGTGTGGACGATGCGCCGTTTCCTTGCCCACCAAGGACACTGGCCGGACGAGGTCGACGTCCTCCACGTCGCGCTGGCCGCCGCCGAGCGGCTCGGCGACCCGGTGAAGCAGGCCTACGCGCATTGCTACCTCGGCTGCACCTACGTCTGGTTCGAACGGCACGACGATGCCCACCGCGAGCTGACGACCGCGCTGGAGCTGTACCGCGCGGGCGAGGACCTCGTCGGCCAGGCCTATGTCCAGTACTACCTCGCCTGGATGCTGGAGCGTCAGGACCGCAACGTCGAGGCGCTCGCGCACGCCGAGCAGGCGCTGGAGCTCTACCGCTTCGCCGGGCACGCGGTGGGCGAGGCGAAGAGCCTGAACGCGATCGGCTGGTTCCACGCCCTGCGCGGCGACCACCGGGCCGCCATCGGCTTCTGCGAGAAAGCCCTTGACCTGCAGACGAAACTGGGCGACTCGGTCGCCGCGGGCTCGACCTGGCACAGCATCGGCTACGCGCACAACCACCTCGGCGACCACACCCGGGCGATCGCCTGCTACCAGGCCGCGTTCACCCTGTTCCACAACGCCGGCTACCGCTTCGGCGAGGCGCTGGTGCTGCGTTCCCTCGGTGAGTCCTATCGCGACACCGATGACCCCGAGGCGGCGCACATCGCCTGGCAGCAGGCCATCGAGATCTACGACCAGTTGGGCCACCCCGACGCCGACGACGCCCGCGCCAAGCTCGCGAGCCTGAACACCACCACAACCCGAGAGGTGCCGCGATGACCGACCAGACCATCACGCCGGAAGAGATCGACGAGCTGTTCGCCAAGCTCGACGCGTTGAACGAGGGCCTGTCCGAGCCGCAGAAAGCCTTGCTGGCGGCCATTCTCAAGGTCGCGGTGGAGGTGCAGGACGCGAGCGTGCCGGACCCGCGCTCGTTCAGCGAGCAGTTTGCGGCCGCGTTCAAGGCCGGGCAGGCGGACCGGGTCTTCGCGTACGCCCATTTCGCCCAGCCGCCGCAGCCGCACACCGACGCGATCATCCGTTCGCTGACGCCGTCCTCGGCCACACCCGCGGCGATCATCCGCTCCGGACCGGTCGACTCCGACACAGACACCGAGTGACCTGACCGCCATGGCCGACCTGCGCACGGTCCTCGTGTCGATGCCGTTCATGAACGTGAACCGGCCGTCGATCCAGCTCGGGCTCCTCAAGGCGATCGGCGAGGCGCACGGCTTCGGGGTGCGCACGTTGCACGCCAACCTGGACTTCGCGGCCCGGATCGGCCCGGACCGCTACCGGCTCCTCGCCGAGCACTACAGCCGGCTGGTCGGCGAGTGGCTGTTCTCGATCGAGGCGTTCGGCGACGCCGCGCCCGATCGGGAGGCCGGGCTGCTGGCCGAGTTCGGCGAGGAGCTCGGGGTCGTCGGGTCTCCCGACGATCTGCTTCGCATTCGGGAGCACGACGTCCCGGAGTACCTCGACGGAATCGTCGACGGCTTTCCCTGGGACGGGACACAGGTCGTCGGCTTCAGCTCGACCTTTCAGCAGAACACCGCGTCGTTCGCGTTGGCGCGCCGGCTGAAGGAGCGGTATCCCGGCATCGTGACCGTGTTCGGCGGCGCCAACTTCGACGGCGAGATGGGCCGCGAGCTCGTGCGCACGGTCGAGTGCGTCGACTTCGCGGTCATCGGCGAGGGCGACACCGCGTTTCCCCGCCTGCTGTCCGCGATCGCCGAGGGCACCGACCCCACCGGGACTCCCGGCGTAGCCACCCGGGAGACGGCGACCCCGCCGGAGCCGCCGAACGCCCGGCTCGACGACCTGCCCGCGCCCGACTACGCCGAGTACTTCGACCGCGCGGCGACCTTGGAGATCGACACCGACGACGTCTGGCTGCCGTTCGAGTCCGCCCGCGGCTGCTGGTGGGGCGCCAAGCACCACTGCACGTTCTGCGGCCTCAACGGGTCGACGATGGCCTTCCGCGCCAAGTCGCCGCGCCGGGTGCTCGACGAGCTGGCCGGGCAGGCACGGCGGTACGGGAACTTCCGCTTCGAGGCGGTGGACAACATCCTCGACCCGCGATACCTCACGGAGCTGTTCCCGACCCTCGCCGGCAGCGACTACCAGTTCTTCTACGAGGTCAAGGCGAACCTCACCCGGGCGCAGCTCCGGACGCTGGCCCGGGGTGGCGTGACGAGCCTGCAGCCCGGCCTGGAGTCGCTCAGCTCCACCGTCCTGCGGCTGATGGACAAGGGCGTCCGCGCGGCGCAGAACGTGAACCTGCTGCGGTGGGCGCGCTACTACGGGATCAGCGTCGCCTGGAACATCCTGTGGGGCTTCCCCGGCGAGACCGCGGAGGACTACGCGGCACAAGCGGCGGCGGTCCCGCACCTCGTGCACCTGCAGCCACCGGGCAGCGCCAACCAGGTCTCGCTCGAGCGGTTCAGCCCGTTGTACGACGAGCCGGACCGGTTCCGGCTGCCGCCGCCGCGACCCGAGGCGAGCCACCGGCACGTCTATCCATCCACTATGGACATCGGACGGGTCGCGTACTTCTTCGAGCACGAGCCCGCGCTGCCGCCGGCCGCGTACGCGCCGCTGCGCAAGGCGGTGGCGGAGTGGTCCCAGGCCTGGCGGTCGGACCCGCCACCCGCGCTCGTGTATCGGGCCGCGCCCGGCTTCCTGCGGATCTACGACGTGCGCCGGCCGGGCCACGAGGGGACCTACACCTTCCACGACACGCTCGCCGACATCTACCTCGCGTGCAGCGAGCGCCCGACGACGGCCAGGGCCGTGCACACCGCGATCGGCGCGGCCGCGCCGACCGCGGCGATCGAGGACGCGTTCGGCCAGTTCCAGGAGCGCGGCCTAATGTTCCTCGACGGCAACCTCGCGCTGGCCCTGGCGGTTCCGGCGACTCCCGGGCGGTAGCCGGGCGGGCCGGCCGTCACACACAGGTGGCGGTGAAGAGCCATCCGGCGCTGCGTAGCCGGATGCCGTCCGGGTGCCGATGGTTCCGGAGCCCCTCGGCCAGCGCGTCGTGCATCCGGGTCCTGGTGGCATCGTCGACATCGAGGCCGGCCGCGCCCCAGCCGAGGATGAGGGTGGCGGCCTCGGCGGCGGTCCGGCCCGCGGCGATGCGGGTCTCGATCTTCTCGATGCCGGTGTCGGTGAAGCCCGCGGCGGTCAGCACCTCGCGGATGCGGTCGGGATCGGCCAGCGAGGACAGGCCAGGGGCGCCGATCTCGTTGGTGCGGGGCGGCAGGTGGTCCGCCACTGCCGAGCCGAGCACCATCGCGAGGTCGTTCTCCCTCGGGTCGGCCGTGACGGCGCAGGCGAGCCGGCCGCCGGGCCGCAGCGCCGCGCCGATGTTGGCGAACGCGGCGACCGGGTCGGCGAAGAACATCGTGCCCATCCGGCTGATGGCGACGTCGAACTCCTTGGTGGGGAAAGGATGTACCTGCGCGTCGCCCTGCTCGAACGTGATGTTGCGGATGTTCTCCGACCGGGCGGTCCGGCGGGCGTGCTCGAGCAGCGGCGCCGCGAGATCGTTGCCGACCGCGTGGCCCTCGGGTGCGCGGCGCGGCGCTTCCATGGTGGTTCGGCCGTAGCCGCAACCGATGTCCAGCACGCGGTCGGTCGTCCCGATGGCGGCCGCGGCGAACAGCCGGTCGTCGTATCCGCCGCAGATCGTCTCGTAGACGGCCGCGTCGTGGGTCCTGTCGATCATGTGACTCCTTCACTAGAGGACTACTCTAGTTATATTACTATCACGGAGGTGACGATGGCGGGCGGGAAGCGAGCGGCCAAGGCGGCGGCGACGCGGGCGCGGATGCTCGGCGCGGCACGCGCGCTGTTCGTCGGCGGCGGGTACGGGTCGACGTCGATGCAGGCGATCGCCGCGGAGGCGGGCGTGGCGGTGCAGACCTTGTACTACACGTTCGAGACGAAGCGGGCGATCTTGACGGAGCTGCTCGACGTCGAGGTGGCCGGCGACGCCGCACCGGTGGCGACCCTGGACCGGCCGCAGGTGATGGAGGCGATGGCCGCGCCGCCCGCGGACCAGCTGCGCCGCATGGTCGCGATGACGGCACAGGTGCACGCCCGCGTCGTGCCGCTGCTGGAGGTGCTCCGCGCGGCGGCCGCGGTGGATCCCGGGGTCGCCGACCTGTGGCGCACGAACATCGCCCAGCGCCACACGGTCCAGGTCGCGTTCGCCGCCGCCCTGGCCGCGAAGGGCGCCCTGCGTCCCGGACTGAGCGCGGGACGGGCCGCCGACATCGCGCTGGCGGTCCTGTCCCCGGAGACCTACCACCTGCTGGTCCACGAACGCGCCTGGCCGCGGGCGGACTGGGCGGACTGGGCCACCGACGCGCTGACCCGCCAGCTCATCGCCGAGATCGATGGCTGAAGCATCACTCCAGCCGTTCATGCCGTACGGGTGGCCGCCGCCACTGGGTACGACCGCGGTTGCAAGCAAGATCGGCGGCTTGACGCAACCGGCTGGTTGCCTTAATGTGGCAACCGATTGATTGCTACTGGAGGAGGTTGGAATGAGTTTCCCCGATCGCATCGAGCGGACCGTCGAGATAGCTCACCCGCCGAACACGGTGTGGGCGGCGCTGACGACGGCCGAGGGCCTTGGTACGTGGTTCGGCGAGGCCGCGACGATCGATCTGCGTCCGGGTGGCGCTGGTCAGTTGCGCTGGAACGACGGAAACACCGCCGACCTACGGGTGGAACGCGTGGACGAACCGACGACGTTCGGTTTCACCTGGCAGCTTCGCGGCCTGCCCAAGGACGACCCACGCCGCACCTACGTCGAGTTCGTCCTCGAACCCGTTGGCGGCCGAACGCGGCTGACCGTGATCGAGACAGGGTTCGCGCAGCTGCCGGATGTGGCGTACCGCAAGGAGTTCGATGCGCACGTCGAGGGCTGGGCACGAAAACTCGACGAACTGGTCGAGTATCTCGATGCCGCCTGAGATGGAGGCGGTCGCGGAACAGGTCTTCGCCGCGTTGGCCGATCCGACTCGGCGCAACATCCTGGCCGCCCTGGCTGCCGACGGTCCCGCCACGGTCACCGAGTTGGCGAACCGACTGCCGATCACCCGGCAGGCCATCGCCAAGCACTTGGCTCTGCTGTCCGAAGCCGGTCTGGTCACCGCCGAGCCCGGTGAACGACGCCGAGTTCGCTACCGACTGCGCTCCGCGCCGATGCAGGTCGCGCAGCAGTTCCTTGCCGCGCTCGCGCGCGACTGGGACACGCCGCTCGGCGCGTTGGTCGACCACCTCGATCGCGCCGCCGCCAACAAGCCACCACACGACAGGGAACAGCACGAGAGGGAGACAGGAACATGAATGACACCCGCCCGCTGCCACCGGTGGTCGACCGCACCGGTTGGCAAGCCGAAATAGACGCGCTCCGGGTTCGGGAGAAGGCGCACACCCGGGAGGGCGACGCGATCGCTGCGGCCCGACGGCGCCTACCCATGATCGAGGTAGACGCCAACCTCGCGCTGATCGGGCCCCACGGATCGCTCACCCTGCTCGAAGCGTTCGAAGGTCGCCGACAGCTCATCGCCTACTACTTCATGTGGAACCCCGGCCGGCCCGCACCCGAGCAGTGCGAAGGCTGCACCTGGGTCACCACCCAGGTCGCGGAGCGGTCCTACCTTCATTCGCGCGACATCACCTACGCGGTCTTGTGTCAGGGTCCCTACGACGAAAGCATCCGCTACCACGACTTCATGGGTTGGGACATGCCGTGGTACTCAGCACAGGCCTCCCTCGACGAACTCTTCGTCGGGCGCCAAATCGGCCTGTTCCACCTGGTGTGCTACCTACGGGACGGCGACCGCGTCTTCGAAACCTACTGGACGAACGGCCGCGGCGCAGAGGTGATGGACAACAACTACGCGCTCATGGACCTCACCGTGTACGGACGCCAGGAACCGTGGGAGGACTTGCCCCCCGGCTGGCCACAACAGGTGCAAGTCGACGGCAACACGCGGACCAACGGACGCCCCACCGCCCAGTGGTCGCGACTCGAAGCTGGACGCTCTGACAGCCTCACCGACACCGCATCAAGTCAGGCAAGTGGTGGCGGAACACCGCACGGCTGCTGCGCGGGGGGCGAATCGTAATGGCAACGACCAGGAACGCACCCTCGACGTTCGGCGAGCTGGCGTCGGTCTCGACCTGGCCGCCTTGCCGTGGGTGGTCGCGACCTACGCCCTTCCCGCCGCCGGATTCACCCTGCTCTTCGGCCGGATCGCGGACCTTCCATCTCCCGGACGGCCACCCCTGTGGCCGAGGTGGCGCAGACCCGCGCTGTCCGGTTAGGACACTCGCCGGCGCGCGCCGGGTCCGGACCGTTGGACTCGCTGGTCCTGAGTGTTGGACTCGCGGGTTCTGTGCTCGCCGGCAACGACGGCGACGCGGCGGACGAGCGGCCTCCCGCGGCGCAACGACTGGCTGGAGACGGAGAACGGCGACCTGACCCCGTGGCGTCGCCCAGCAACGGGCTCGGCACCACCGGGTTCGTCCTCGGCCTGGTCGGCGCGGTGTTCTCGCCGATCCCCCTCATCGGCGTGGTCGCCTGGCCGCTGGTCGTCCTGGGCGTGATCTTCTCCGCGATCGGGTTGGCCAGGGTGCGCAAGGGTCGCGCCACCAACAACGGCCTGACGATCGCGGGCCTCGTGCTGTCGATCGTCGGCCTGGGTCTGCATCGAGGCCGACACCCGACGCCGGTCCAGGGCTCCCACCCGGACCGGCCGTCGCGGTGTTCACCAGTGGAGCTCGTGGCAGCTCGCCGCGGTCGCCTTCGTCTCGACCTGCAGGGTGGCGTGCTCGATGTGGAAGTCGGCGGCGAGCATCGCCTGGGCCGCGCGCAGCACCTCGTCCTGGTCGGTTCCGGGCGCCACGGTGACGTGCGCCGAGGCGACCTCCATGCCCGAGGTCAACGTCCACACGTGCACGTCGTGCACCTCGCGCACGCCGGGCAGCGCGCACACGGCCTCGGTGAGCCCGTCGACGTCGACCCGCTCGGGGGCGTGCTGGAACAGGATCCGCAGCGAGCGTCGCGCGAGCGTCCACGTGCGCGGCAGCACGAACAGGCCGATCGCGACACCGATGATCGGGTCGGCGTAGCTCCAGCCGAACAGCAGGATGACCGCACCGCTCACCAGGACGCCGAGCGAGCCGAACAGGTCGGCCAGCACCTCGAGGTACGCGCCGCGGATGTTCAGGCTTTCCGCAGATCCCTTGCGCAGCAACAGGAACGAGCTGACATTCGCGGCGAGCCCGAGCAGCGCGACGATGACGACGGTCAGTCCTGGGACCTCGGGCGGGTCGCTGAACCGCCGGACCGCCTCGTACAGGACGTACGCGGCGGCGCCGAACAGGAGGACGGCGTTGGCGAGCGCCGCGAGGACCTCGGCGCGGTAGAGCCCGAAGGTGCGGCTGGGGCGGTGCCGGGCCCGCTTGGCGGCGAGGATCGCGGCGAGCGCGAGGCCGACGCCGATGACGTCGGTGACCATGTGCGCGCCGTCGGAGATGAGCGCGAGCGAGGAGGTCGCGATGCCCGCGGTGACCTCGACGACCATGAACGTCGCGGTGATCGCGAAGGCGGCGGCCAGCCGGCCCACGTAGCGCCCGGAGGCGCTGGTGGTCGTGTGCCCGTGACCCATACCCGGCTCCATTCCTACCGGGTCAAAGTATAGTCATATGCGCATGCATGCAATCTTTACGAGTCGGCCTCACGCGCGACTCGAGTGTCCATCCAGCGGCCTATCGCCCTGGTCGTGGCCGGCGCGAACCGGGCACCGATCGCGCCGATCCGGGCTTCCGGGGTGACCGGCACGACCAGGCGGTTCTCCCGCACGGCGGCGACCACGGCGGCGGCGACCTTCTCCGGCCCGTAGCCGCGCTTGCCGTAGAGGGCGAACGCGCGCTGCTGCAGCTTCTTCTCCTCGTCCGGTCCGGCGCCGGCGAAGCGGGTGGTGGCGGTGATGTTGGTGTGCACGAAGCCGGGGCAGATCGCGCTGACGCCGATGCCGTGCGGGGCGAGCTCGCCGGCGAGGCACTGGGCGAGCATGAGGACGCCGGCCTTGGTCGTGCTGTAGGCCGGCAGCGCGGGGCTCGGGACGTACCCCGCGGCCGACGACGTGATGACGACGTGCCCGCCTTCCTTGCGCTCGACCATCCTCGGCAGGAAGGCGCGCAGGGTGTGGATGACGCCCCACAGGTTGACGTCGAGGACGCGGCGCCAGTCCTCCTCGCTGGTGTCGAGGAACGAGCCGCTGACCCCGATGCCGGCGTTGGCCATGACCAGGTCGGGCACGCCGTGCTCCGTGGCGATGTGCTCGGCGAGCTTGTGCGTGGCCGTCCCGTCCGCGACGTCGAGCTGGAACGCGAGCCCGCCCGCCTCCTCGGCGGTCCGCTCGGCCGCGTCGAAGTCGATGTCGACGCAGAGGACCTCGGCGCCGGCCGCGCTGAGCGCGAGCGCGGTCTCCCTGCCGATCCCGCTGCCCGCCCCGGTGACGAGGGCGAGCTGCCCGGCCATCTCTTCGCGCCGGACCCCGACCCGAGCCCGACGGAGCTCCCTGGTCGGCGGCGCACCGTCCACGTGGTCGGCGAACTCGCCGATCAGCCGCGCGACGGCGGCCGGGTCGGTGCGCGGCGCCCAGTGACCCGCGGCCAGCTCGCGGCGCCACAGGGTCGGGCACCACGGCTCGGCGACCTCGAGCAGCGGCTTGGTCACGTACGGGTCCTGGGTGAGCGCGACCTGCTGGACCGGTAGGTCGATCGTGCGCGGCCCCCCGTTCGTCAGGCGACCGCCCATGTTGGCCCGGTAGAGCTGGACCCCGTTGCTGGCGTCGCGGTACGTGGCGTGGAACTTGCGCCGCAGCCACGGGATCCGCCAGATCAGCTCGGGGATGACGGGCACCTGGAAGGCCCCGATGTACCACGAGTGGGCGACTTGGCGCGCCACCTTGCCCGGCCGCCTCGGCCACCCGCGCATCCAGGCGCCGATCTGGTCCAGGTCGGGCCCGGAGATGGAGGTGTAGGAGCGGAAGAGCCGCTGGTCGAGCGCGGGCCAGCACTGGATGGACCCCCAGTCGTGCCCGACGAGATGCACGGGTTCCGCCGGCTTGACGGCGTCCTTGACCGCCCGGAGATCGGCGTTGAGCGCCTCGATCCGGTACCCGTCCCTGCTCGCCGGCGCCTCCGAGCCACCATGCCCCCGCACGTCGTACCGAACGACGTGAAACCGATCCGCGAGCCGCTCCGCGACCCCGTCCCAGACAGTCGAGTTGTCCGGATACCCGTGCACGAGCAGGACCGTCGTCGCCTGGGGATCCCCCTGCTCGAGAACCGCCAGCCGCACCTCACCCGACTCGACCCAAAGCCGCCGCAACCCGCTCATGCCGATCACGGTAGCCGCCCCGCGATGGCCGGACCGGATACGCTAGGCTCGCCAAGTCGCGAACGCGATGGGCCCTTGTAGCTCAGGGGATAGAGCACTGCCCTCCGGAGGCAGGTGTCGCAGGTTCGAATCCTGTCAAGGGCGCCCCACATCAACCAGGGAAAACGGCCGCTGACCAGCACCAACGGAGCCCGGTCGGAATCCGACACTGTCCGACTGTGTCCGGCTGCCTCGTAGCGTTTACGGCTGTGTGTGCCCAATGCGTGCCCACGCTACGTGCGGTGTCCCAGCGCCTCCTGCACTCGGCGACGTGCCACCACGTCCTGCCCGTACAGGCAGGCGGCATAGACCTCCATCAGCACCGACAGCGAGTGCCCGGCCCACTCGGCAACCGTCGCCGGGTCCACCCCGGCGGTCAACCAGGTGCTCACCGCCGCATGCCGAAGGTCGTAGGGCCGGGCTGCAAGCGGCGTCGCCTGCGCCTCCTCGATCAGCGCACGACGCCGGGCTGCCCGCCACGTGCGGGTGTAGGTGATCATCGGGATCTGTCCACCGCGCTCGCCACGGAACAGTCGGCCATCCTCCCCGAAGCCGTATCGGTTGATGTGCTCCCAGAGCAGTTCCGTCAACTCAGGCGGACACGGCACGGTCCGACCTTCACCGGCCGCGCGGGACTTGAGCTGCCGCTTGTCGCGCGGAGTCCCGGCGTCCGTCCAGCGCGCGCCAACATGTGGCGCCGCCTCGTCAAGGTGAATATCGCCCCACTCGTAGACGTAGCATTCACGCTCGGAATCCCACACGGGTTCCGGGATCGCGAGATTGCGTTTGTTGAGCTCCACAGCTTCCTCCGGCCGCAGGGCCGAGTAGTACATGGTCCCGAAATAGGCCACCAGACGCTTCCCGCTACGTGGTGTATCGCGCACCGCGTTGAGTAGCGTACGTGCCTGAATCGGGTTTGGCACAGCGCGCTTATCCACCTTCCGCTTCCCCTTGGGCATGGCGGTCCACTTCACCCCGGCGAGCGGATTAGCGTCGATCAAACCTTCCTCAACTGCGTAGTCAAGCGCATTCCACAGAACGGAGCGAGTTTTTCGCGCTACCGTCGGTGCGAACGGCTTTCCGTCCAGCCTACGAGTGACGGCGCGCTGCAAACGCCGCAACGTGTCGGGCTCACTCGCCGTTCGCACAGACATTGTGTTACGCGAGCACCAGTCGAGAACCATCCGCACGTCGTCCGGAATCACGCCATTCGTACGAAGTTCTGTGTTGTATCCCCACTGCCGCAACGCGGATCGAATCTCTCCAGCGCGCGTCGCCGAATTTCCGTTCGGCACGAAGACCGATGCAACGCGAATGAGCGCTTCGGCGGTAGTCTGTCGGGCAGTTGCGGCCAAGTCCGGCCACTTCATGTCAACGTACTTGCAGGTGAAGTCATACCAGCTTGCGTCGGTGTCTTTCCGCGCGCGAGAGATAGGCAATCCGGTTGTGGTGTCGAACGCTTCGCCGCTGCGTTGTGCGGACAACAGATCAGATCGAAAGCTGTCTGCTTGCGCATCGCGTTTGAACGACTCCCGGAAGTCTTCCCCGGCAACCTCCCACCGCACTCGATAGCTCGTAACCTTCCCCCGCGCGTTCTTTCGTACCTCGATCTTCCAGATCCGCACCTTGTAGGTCTTGGCCATCAGGCCGCCTCCTCGCGGGAGTCAAGCCAGCGGTCGTACTCGGCGCGGCGGATGCGGATCTCGCCGTTGGGCAACTTGATGCAGCGCGGCGCCCTCTGCTTGGCCCGCCATTCGTAGAACGTGGACCGGGAGATCCCCAGCTCCTCGCAGAACTGCTTGACAGACAGGGCGGCGGTCTTCACGGTTGTGCTCCGTTCTGGCGCCCGTGGCGCCCGTGGTGACGAAG
Organism: Actinophytocola sp.; assembly: GCF_009379765.1. Lineage (GTDB taxonomy): Bacteria > Actinomycetota > Actinomycetes > Mycobacteriales > Pseudonocardiaceae > Actinophytocola. The sequence goes on from NZ_WHTD01000041.1 coordinate 49,380, forward strand.
GAAACGAAGGTACGAACTAACGTCCTGACCTGCGGTTTTGTGGTGGACTTTGTTCGTAGGTACGAACAAAGTCGTGGGCGTTTGTGCTGGTGGGGGGCTTGGTTCGTTAGTTCGTTTCCTTCGTTGGGTCGCGGGCGGTGTAGATCTCGGCGGGTCGGCCGCGGCCGGTGGCGGGTGGCCGTGTGGTTTTGGTGATGCGGCCGGTGTGGGCAAGTTGGGTGAGCAGGGTCTCGATCTCGGTGGCTTTCTTGTTGCCGGCGAAGTGGTCGGTGGTGATTTCTTTGCGGGTGCGGCCGGTGGGTCCGGCCTCGGCGATCCAGGCGGCGAGTTTGTTGGGGGTGGCGGTGTCGACGAAGATCGCGCGGGCGGACGCGATGGAGTAGCGGACGAGGGCGGCGGCGGCGGTGAGGTGTTCGGGGCCGATGGCGGGCTGGCCATCCAGCGCGGCGTGGATCGCGGCGATGCGCAGGCAGTTCGGCACGGCGCGGGAGATGAACTGTTCGACCTGGGGGCGTTCGTTGTGGTCGGTGGACAGCTCGACATACAGCGCGCGCCACAGGGTGGCGGCGGGGCCGGTGAACCCGATGGTGCGTTGCTCGGCGCCGAGATCGAGCCGGCCGGCGAGGATGGCGCCGAGCTCGGCGACCAGGGCGGGGTTGGCGCCTTGGGAGAAGGGCAGGAACTTGGACCGGGCGACGGCCAGCGGCAGGAACCGGTTGTAGGTGCCGCCGGCCATGTCGGAGGAGTCCAGGCGGGAGCGGAACTCCTGGGGGGTGATGTGGGCGACGATCCCGACGTGGGAGGACGGTGCGAGACGCTGGTTGACGGTGAGGGTGGACAGGTCCCCGCCCTCCCATGCGGAGCGCAGGATCGCGGAGAGGCTGTTGCCCTCGCGGCGCATCTTGGCCATGACCCCGCCCCATTCGGGTTCGAGGACCAGCAGACGCAGGTCGCGGGTGGGGTCGATGACCCCGTCGATGGCGTCGGTGTCCTCGATCGCGAACCGGGCGGCCAGGCCCTCACCGGAGGACAGCCCGGAGCGCAGGTTGGTGTGCACGAACTCGGTGGCGGCGGCGTCGATGAGCCGGCGGGCGGTGGACCAGCTGGTGCCTTTGCGCCCACTGCTGGTGCGGCCGACGATCAGCGGCCACACCAGCAGTGGGTGCGGGTCGTCGCCGGCCCGCACGTGCGGGCCCTGCCCCATGTGCACGCCGGCGGCGCAGATCAGCGACGCCAGGACCGCGACCGGGTCGGCCTCGCTGGTGTCCTCAACCTTGCGGACCAGGCGTCCGAGGAAGCAGTCGAACACCACCGGGTCCAGCGTGGGCAGTTCGGCGCGGGCGCGGGCGACCTGGGTGCGTGCTTCGGCCTCCGCGGCGTCCACCGCGGCGGGGTCCAGGTTGGGCACGACCCGCAACGGGCGCGCGGGAGTGCTCACGCCGCGCTCCTGCGGCCGACCGGCTGCGCCGGCGGTGCGGCCTGGCCCGGTTGTGCCGCGGGTGCGCAGCTGGTGCAGCGGACCCAGCTCAGGTCGGGCAGCCGGGCGGCGTGCGAGTCGGGCAGCGGGTGGCGCAGGGTGACCGCCGCGCCGCACACGCCGCACGGGGCGGTGCTGGTGAGCTGACGGCGCCGGTCCAGCTCGGCGTGGCTGGGCCCGACGCTGTAGCCGCGGTCGGCCACGTAGCGGGACAGCTCGGCGGAAGCCTCCTTGTGCGCTCGGCGCCACGCGGTCGCGAACGCGTCCAGCTCCGTCCGCAGCCGGTCGGTGACCGCGGCGGGTGTCCCGTCCAGCAGGTAGGCCAGTGCCGGGCGCAGCGCGGCGGCGAGCTTGCGCGGGTCGGTGTCGGCGAGCGTGACCCACGCGGGTGTGCCGAGCTCGGGCACCGCACCGGCCGACTCGAGCGGCGCGAGTAGCCGGACCGACCACGCGCGCACCGCGGCGATGTGCGGGGCGTGGTCGTCCAACCAGGCGCGGACGGCCACAGGATCGGCGGGGTCAGGCAACGGCTGGTGAGGCAACGGCTGGTGTGGCATCGACGTGTCCCCCTTCGGACGGTATGCCTGTGCGGTCGGGCGGTGGTGCGTGGCGCGGCACGGACCGAGCAAGGTCGGCTCACTGCGTGCTCACGCGGGGACCTCCTCACTGAACAGCGTCGCGCCCGCCGGCGGGCGCGACGTGTCGTGCTCGGCTCGAGGGTGACGCGACGCGTCGTGCAGGACCTGGCGCGACGCGTCGGCCCGGTCCTGGTGTGCCGGGTCCGGCGGGGCGGCCCGGTTGGGCGGGTTGGGGTGGGGTTGGGTGAAGGTGTGCCAGGCGCGGGTGACGGCACCGGAGCCCGGGAACAGGTCGTCCAGGGTGTCGCCGGGCGCGGCGCCGAGCAGGTCGAACAGCCAGCGGCAGAACGCGGCGGGTTTCGCGCCGATGACCCGGCCGGGGAGGGTGGTCATCGGGGACACGCCGTGCACGAGGGAATCGGTGCGCCGCGTGGTGCGCGCGGCGGGGTCGGCGGGTCGGCCGCGGTGGTAGATCACCGGTTCCCAGGCGTTGAGCGGCCACCGGCTGGTGTTCGGTCGTTCCCCGCGGTGCCAGGCAGCGACCCGGATCCCGGGCGGGCAGAGCGCGAGTACGGCCGGCAGCGCGGCGGCGGAGGTGGACAGCGCCCATCCGTCGTAGGTCGACAGGCGACGGATCAACTCGGTGTGGTCGACCTCCCCGGCGTAGTCGGGGTGCCCGCGGTACAGGTGCGCCTTGCCCGGATACGGCGGGTCGGCGTAGGCGAGGCGTAGCGGCCGGCCGGGCTCGACGGCTACGCCCCGCAGCGGCGGGCGGCCCACGGTGCGGCCGAACCGGTGTCGGGCTTGGCGGCAGCGCACCGAGCAGCACACCGCGTCCCGACGCGCACCGGCCGGGATCGGCCCCTCACACCACGCACACACCCGTCGCGGCTGGCCAGGACCGACGCGTCGGGTGTCGCCGGCGGCACACGACATGTCCCCGTCACGGGCGACGCCCCCGGTGTCGACCCGTCGCGCCTGCAGCGCCGGATCCGAGCACGACGCGTCGTGCTCCGCCGCGGCGGAACGCGACGGAAGGCCGGTGGGGGTGAGGTGTCGTGTGCCGATCGTGGCGTCGACACGCGACGCGTCGTGCCCGCCGGCCGCGACGGCGGGTGCGGTCGGGGTTGGGGTGACGCCCGGCGGGTCAGCGTCGGGTGGGTCAGCGTCGGGTGGGTCAGTGTGTGGGTGGGTCATGGCGTGGTCCTCCACAGTGGCCGGCGCAGGGATGCGGGCAGGTTTACGGGTTGGGGTGGAAGAAGGTGATGAGGTGGTTGGCCTGCCCGCCGATGCGCAGCGCCGCGGTGCGTTCCTCGGGGGTCATCCGCTCTTGGTCGTCGTCCGGGGCGATGATGATGTTCGGGACGTGGTTGAGCCGTTGGAGCGCGGCGTCGACGGTGGCGCGGTCGAGGTCGGGGTGCAGCGCGGCGCGGAGGTTGGCGAGGTTGATGTAGTCGTTGGTCCAGCGC
>NZ_WHTD01000059.1 GCF_009379765.1 Actinophytocola sp.
CGGTGCACGATCGTCTCCGGCAGGCCCAGCTCCAGGCCGACCCGCCGCACCTCGTCCTTGAACAGCTCGCGCAGCGGCTCGACCAGCTCGAACGTCAGGTCGTCCGGCAGCCCGCCCACGTTGTGGTGGCTCTTGATGTTCGCCGCCCCGGCCCCGCCGCCCGACTCGACGACGTCCGGGTACAGCGTGCCCTGGACGAGGAAGTCATACCGCGAGCCGGCCTGCAGATCCCGCTCGGCCTGCTCGAACACCCGGATGAACTCCCGGCCGATGATCTTGCGCTTCTGCTCCGGATCGGTCACCTCGGACAGCGCCGACAGGAACCGGTCGGCCGCGTCCACGGTCACCAGGTTCACCCCGGTCGCCGCCACGAAGTCCCGCTCCACCTGCCCGCGCTCGCCGGCCCGCAGCAGCCCGTGGTCGACGAACACACACGTCAACCGGTCGCCGATGGCCCGCTGCACCAAGGCCGCCGCCACCGCCGAGTCGACCCCGCCGGACAGCCCGCAGATCGCCCGCCCGTCGCCGACCTGGGCACGGATCCGCGCCACCTGCTCGTCCACAATGGACGCGATCGTCCACGAAGGACGCAGCCCCGCGATGTCGTGGACGAACCGGCGCAGCACCTCCTGGCCGTGCGGCGAGTGCGCCACCTCCGGGTGGTACTGCACCCCCGCGAGCCGCCGCGACACGTCCTCGAACGCGGCCACCGGGGCACCGTCGGAGCCCGCGGTGACGGTGAACCCCGGCGGCGCCTCGACCACGCTGTCCCCATGCGACATCCACACCGGGTGCCGCGCCGGGAGGTCTGCGTGCAGCACGCCGCCGGACGCGCCCAGCTCGGTGCGGCCGAACTCGCGCGTCCCGGTGTGCTCGACGGTCCCGCCGAGCGCCTGGGCCATCGCCTGGAAGCCGTAGCAGATGCCGAACACGGGCACCCCCGCGTCGAACAGCGCGGGGTCGACGGCCGGCGCGCCCTCGGAGTACACCGACGCCGGGCCCCCGGACAGCACGATCGCCAGCGGGTCGCGCGACAGCAGCGAGGCGACGCTCGCGGTGTGCGGCACGACCTCCGAGTACACCTGAGCCTCACGCACCCGACGGGCGATGAGCTGGGCATACTGCGCGCCGAAGTCGACCACGAGAACCGGCCGGTGCTGGTGTTGCGTCACAGGGAAAGCATGGCACGGGCCCGGGGAACTACGGTGGAGGGCATGAACGCGACAGAGCCGCACCTGCCTACCCCCCGGCCCGCCTTCATCGCCGGTCGCGCGGAGCAGAGTGACCAGACGCTCAGCGTGCACCACCCGTACGACGGCGACGAGATCGCGACGGTCTGCGTGCCCAGCGCCGGACAGGTCGAGCGTGCCGTGGCCGCCGCGGTGGCCGCCACGCGACCGTTCCGCACCACCCCCGCGCACGTGCGGGCCGCCGCGCTGGACCACGTGTCCCGCTCCATCGCGGCCAGGGCGGACGAGGTGGCGGAGATGATCACCGCGGAGAACGGCAAGCCGCTCAAGTGGGCGACCGTCGAGGTCACCCGCTGCGTGTCGACGTTCCGGTTCGCCGCGGAGGAGGCCCGCCGGTTCTCCGGCGAGCTGCAGCGGCTGGACACCGACCCCGCGGCCGAGGGCCGGATGGCGGTCGTGCGACGGGTCGCGCGCGGGCCGGTGCTCGGCATCGCGCCGTTCAACTTCCCGCTGAACCTGGTCGCGCACAAGATCGCCCCGGCCATCGCGGTCGGCGCGCCGATCATCGTGAAGCCCGCGCCGCGGACCCCGCTGTCCGCGCTGCTGCTGGGTGAGCTGCTGGCCGAGACCGACCTGCCCGAGGGTGCGTTCTCCGTGCTGGCGGTCGGCAACGAGGAGACGGTCGAGCTGGTCAAGGACCCGCGGCTGCCGGTGGTGTCGTTCACCGGCTCCGGCCCGGTCGGCTGGTCGATCATGGACTCCGCGCCGCGCAAGCAGGTCGTGCTCGAGCTCGGCGGCAACGGCGCCGCGGTCGTCTGCGCCGACTGGCCGGACCTCGACTTCGCGGCCAAGCGGATCGCGACGTTCGGCAACTACCAGGCCGGCCAGTCGTGCATCGCCGTGCAGCGGGTGCTGGTCGACCACGCCGTGGCGAACACGTTCGTGCCGAAGCTGCTCGACGCGATCGGCGCGCTGCGCACCGGCGACCCGCACGACCCGGACGTCGAGGTCGGCCCGCTGGTCGACGAGGCGGCCGCGGAGCGCGTCGAGAGCTGGGTCAACGAGGCGGTGTCGGCCGGCGGCACGCTGCTGGCGGGCGGCAAGCGCGACGGCGCGTCGCTGGAGCCCACCGTGCTCTCCGGGGTCCCGCACGACGCGAAGTGCTGGGCCGAGGAGGTCTTCGGCCCGGTGCTGGTCGTGTCGGTCACCGACGGGGTGGACGACGCGTTCGCGCAGGTCAACGACTCGCGGTACGGCCTGCAGGCCGGCGTGTTCACCAAGGACGTCCAGGTGGCCTTCCGGGCCCGCGCGGAGCTCGACGTGGGCGGCGTCATCGTGGGCGACGTGCCGTCGTTCCGCGCGGACCAGATGCCCTACGGCGGCGTGAAGGGCTCCGGCTTCGGCCGCGAGGGCATCCGCAGCGCGATGGCCGACCTCACCGAGGAGCGGATCATGGTGCTCACCGGTTTGGAGCTTTGAGCCCCTGGGCGAAGGCGAACACGCCGTCCGGGTCGTAGGTCTCGGCCACCTCGCGCAGCCGGGGCAGGTTGGCGCCGTAGTAGGCGTTGGCCCAGTCCGGCAGGCCCGGGTCGATGTAGTTGACGTACCCGTGCGCGCCGGCCACCGCACCGAGGCCGTCGCGCACCTCGCTCACCTGGCGGCTCGCGGCGTCCCGGCCGGCGCCGGTGTTCGCGTAGATCTGCGCGCTCGCCAGCGCGCTCCGGTGCGGGAACGCGGTGGCGTCCGGCGCGATGCGCGACACCGCGCCACCCAACGAGTCGAGCAGCAGGTCCAACCCCGAGCGGCCGTCCAGCAGCGCGACGACCGCCGCCGGGTCGGCCGGCTTCTCCAGGATCCGCGACGACGCGACGAACGACTCCCGCCCCAGCACCCGCCCTCCGACTCCGGGTGGCACTGCGCCACGCCGCGCTGCGAGCAGCCGCCGAAGTACCGCATCGCGTCCAGATAGGACTTGCCGGTGACGAACCGCGACGACGCGGCGAGTCCCAGCCGCGCCAACTGCCGCTCGCACCCGCCGGCCGACCCGACGAAGCACCCGCCCACCCGCGCGGTCGGCGGCGAGCCGGCCGAGACCACGCAGTTCGTCCACAGCTCGTCCGGCAGGTCCGCCACCCACGACTGCCACGCGCCCAGCACGTCCGCCGCGCCCCCGCCGAACCGCAGCGAGAACACCGTCAGCGCCGGGGCCGGCGCGGTGGCGAAGGTGAACGACGTGACGATCCCGAAGTTCCCGCCGCCCCCGCCGCGCAGCGCCCAGAACAGGTCCGGCTCCGCGTCGGCCGACGCGGTGACCAGCCTGCCGTCGGCCGTGACGACCTGCGCCGACACCAGCTGGTCGCAGGTCAGGCCGTACTTGCGGGCGAGGACGCCGATGCCGCCGCCCAGCGTCAGCCCGCCGATGCCGACCGTCGGGCAGGACCCGGCCGGCAGGCACCGGCCCGCCTCGGCGAGTCCCGCGTAGACGTCGATCAGCCGCGTCCCCGCGCCGATCACCGCGACGCCGTCCGGCGATGTGTCCACTCCGGACATCGGGTGCAGGTCGACGACCAGCGCGTTGTCCGGGCTGCTGTAGCCGGCGTAGCTGTGCCCGCCGGACCGCGCGGCGATCGGCATCCGCGCCTTCGCGGCGACGTCCACGCAGGCCCGCACGTCCTCCGGCCGGGTACAGCGTGCGACGGCGGCGGGCTTGCGCGTGTCGAACAGCGGGTTGTACACCTGCGCCGCGGCCGGGTAGCCGGCCTCGCCCGGGAGCACCAGCCCGCCAGGCAGCTTGGCCCGCAACGTGTTCCAGTCCGGCGGTACCGGCTTCGGCGGGCTCGATGGCGTCGGCGACGGCGGTGTGGTGGGTGCGGGCGTGCCCGCCGTGCCGGACGGCGACCCGGTGCACCCGGCCGCGGCACCCACCGTGCCGACCACTGTGCTGACCGCGGCCGCGGCGAGGAACGTTCGTCTACTGATCAAGGCCCCGACACCTCCCCCTGCCCAGACGTATGGGTAGGTGATCAGGTTGCCGGAGCGGACGCGCCCGCGCTGCCCACGTACAGCCACCGGCCCTCGAACTTCACGAACATCAGCGAGCGGCGCTCGCCGGCGGCCATGCCGGGCGTGCGGTAGGAGACCTCCATCGCGCCGGGCACGGCCGCCTCGGAGGCCTTGCCGAACACGGCGCCGTCGAGCTGCGCGGCGAGGTCGGCCATGCTGGCGAGGATCAGCCGCTTGGCCTCGTCGACCTGCTGAGCGACGCCCGCGCCTTGCTGCGCCACGCACGTCGGGTCGTCGAGGCAGGTCAGCTCCAGCAGCGCCTCGCCGTCGCCGGCCGCCGCCGCCCTCGCGAACGACTCGGCGGCACGCTCCGGCGTGCTGAGGTCGTAGCCCGACTCGGCGTCGGGGGTCTCGACCGGCGCGTCGTTCGCGGTAAGCACCAGCGTCACGACGACCGCGGCGACGAGCACCGCGACGGCAAGGATCACCCAGGGCAGCCTCTTCTTCATCGTTGGCGCAACTTAGCAGTGTTGCCCCGCCGGCACGCCGGCTCCGTCCGCGTGAACCTGCCCAGCGGAATGCGGCACTCTGCGGGGTCGCGTTCTAGCGTGGGACAACACGTGGACGGCACGTGGTAGTCGAGTGACGAGGAGTGCGCGATGTTCGATCTGGAGCCCACCGTCCGGTCCCGCGAGCTCGGGCTGGCACTACAGAAGGCAGCGGACGCCAAGGGCTTCAACGGCCGGCAGCTCGCGCTGGCGCTGAAGTGGACGCCCAGCCGGATCAGCCGGCTGTTCAGCGGCAAGCGCGGGGCGAAGCTGGTGGACATCGCCGCGCTGCTTGCCAAGTGCGACGTCACCGGCGCCCGCCGCGATGAGCTGCTGGAGTTGGCAGAACGCGCCTTCGAACCAAGTTGGTGGGTGGAGTTCGGCGAGTGCCTTCCGATACGGCTCACCACCCTGAGCAACAACGAGGACGCGGCCACCGCGATCACCGGCTTCGATCCGGGGCGTGTACCAGGCCTATTGCAGACCAAGAGTTACATGACCGCGCTCATGGAATCCATGCCATTCATCCCGAAGGAGGAGATCCCGGAACGCGTGGCTCTGCGGACCAAACGCCAGGACCGCCACGATCAACACAATCCGCCCAAGTGCCGGTTCTTCATCGACGAGCACGTGGTGACCCGCACCGGGGCCGGCCGCCACATCATGTCCGACCAGGTCCATCACCTGTTGCGGCTGGCCGTGCGGCCAAACCTCCACCTCCGAGTTGTACCCGACGCAGGCGGCTTCCACAGCAGCCACCAGCCGTTCCACTTGATGGAGTTCGCCGAACTGAATCCCGCAGTCTGGCTCGAGAATCTCAACTCCGCGGCCCTCCTCGAACAGCAGGACACCATCGCCGGCTACCGACTCACGGTGGCCGATCTGGACAGAGTTGCGCTGGACGAGGAACAGTCCCGAGCGTGGCTTGCCACCGTGGCAACCGTTCTCAGCCATCCCCAGGACGAGCATGAGAGGTATGCCGCGCCCGGCCGGCCCGGTGTGAGGAAGGAGTTCCATCTTGAGGCGGAGCTGCGTCGAAAGGGCGTGACGGGAGATTTCCTTCCGTAGCCCGGGAAGCCGCCGTCGATCTGCCTCGCTAGCCCCAGCCGGTGGCGCGCCGCAGCGCCGCCGTCACGAGCGGGCCGATCGGCTCCGGCGGCTCGGGTTCCCGGAGCACGGCAGCGAGGTGCCCGTCCGGCCGGACGACCACCAGCGAGCGCGGCCGCAGCCGCAGGGCCTGGACGAGGTGGTCGTCCTCCTCCTGGTCGAGCGGGACCGGCTGCCCGACCAGCTCGCGCTCCCAGTCGTCAGCCGGCCGCCACGGGCACCAGTGGGTGAGTACCACGAACCGGGGCCCGACCAGCTCGCGCAGCCGCATGCCGCGGTCGAGCCGGCCGTCCGGGCAGAGCACGCCCGCCACCGGTGGCCGCGCGGCGCCGGGCTCGCGCGGGAACCGCACCAGCCGGTCGCCGGTGGTCAGCGGCGAGTCGACGTACCAGAACGGTTCGGCGAGCTTTCCCGAGTCGATCTCCGTGCGGGCGTCCGGGTCGTCGACGGCGCGTTCCAGGACGTTGACTCGCCTGGCCTTCTCGGCGTCGGTCTGCGGCACGAGAAACCGCATGGTGTCGCCGGTGATCCGGAGGTTCTCCTCGGCGGCGGCCCCCCGTTCGAGGTGATAGGACTCGAGCAGTCCGGGCCCGGCGCGCCCTTGTCCGGCGAGCACGATCTTCCAGACGGCGTTGTCCGCGTCGGCGACTCCGGAGTTGAGCCCTCGGGCGCCGAACGGGCTCATGGCGTGTGCGGCGTCGCCGGCGAGCAGGATCCGGCCGACCCGCATGCGCGAGGCCATCCGCTGGTGGAAACGGTAGACCGACAGCCAGACGATGTCGTAGCCCCGATCGCCGACGACCGCGCGGATGCGCTCGTCCAGCCCTCCGTTGTCGCGTTCGGTGGCCAGGTCGAACTGGTCCGGCACCTGCCAGTCGATCCGCCAGACCCCGTGCGGCTGCGGGTGCAGTAGGACCTGCCGGCCCGGGTTCCACGGCGGGTCGAAGTAGAACCGCCGCTCCGGCACCGAGTAGCCGAGCTCGGCCCGGATGTCGGCGATGAGGAACTTGTCGGAGAACGACATCCCGTCGAACGCGAGCCCGAGCGCGTGCCGAACGGCCGACCGCTGCCCGTCCGCCGCGATCAGGTGCGACCCGCGAACGACCCCGCCGCGGGTGGCGACGTCGACCCCGTGGTCGTCCTGCGCGACGGAGGTGACCTCCTGGCCCCACCGCACCTCGATGAGCGGCTCCTCGGCGAGGCGCTGCTCCAGCAGCAGCTCGACGACGGACTGCGGGGTGTTGACGAACGGCGGGAAGGCGCTGTCGCCGACCTCGGGGAAGGTGATCTCGAGGACCTGGTGCTCGCGGAAGTAGGTCCGGCCGCGGGTCCAGGTGACCCCGGCGTCGGCGACGAGCGCGCCGACGCCGACCCGTTCGAGGATGTCGAGCACGTCGCGCTGCACGCAGATGGACCGGCTCCCCACCGCGACCCGCCGAGGCTGCGCCTCCAGCACGACGCTGGCCACCCCGTGCCGAGCCAGCAGCAGCGCCCCGACCATCCCGACCGGCCCCGCCCCCGCGATGACCACCGGCTCCGACATCCCACTCCCTCCGCTGCCTGCCCCCGGTCTGCCCGCGACGACCCGAGAACTCGGTCGCGACTCTACGGAGCCCCTGGCACAGTGCACCCGTGCCCGAGATCTACTTCGACGAACGGATGGCCAAGGGGTACGACACCACATGGGCGAACCTGTTCGACCCGGCGGTCGTCGACCCGGCGGTGAGCTTCCTGGCCGATCTGGCGGGAGCGGGCGCCGCTCTCGAGCTCGGCGTCGGTACCGGTCGTATCGCGTTACCGCTGCGTGGGCGGGGCGTTCGCGTGCACGGGATCGAGCTGTCGCCGGCCATGGTCGAGCGGCTGCGGGCGAAACCGGGCGCGGCCGACATCGGTGTGACGATCGGCGACTTCGCGACCACCCAGGGTGGGCGGGACGTTCACGCTCGCTTACCTCGTGCGCAACACGATCACCAACCTGACCACGCAGGACGAACAGGTGGAGTGCTTCCGCAACGTCGCCGCGCAGCTGGAACCCGGCGGATGCTTCGTCATCGAGGTGTACATCCCGGCGCTCCAACGGCTCCCGCCCGGCGAGACGTTCCACGCGTTCACCGTGACGCCGACGCATCTCGGTTTCGAGGAGTACGACATCGCGGCGCAGATCGCTTTCTCCCACCACTACTGGGTGGTCGACGGCGAGCTCGAGACCTTCTCCTCGCCGCACCGCTACGTATGGCCGTCCGAGCTGGACCTGATGGCACGACTCGCCGGGATGACCTTGCGCGACCGCTGGAGCGGTTGGCAGCGCGAGCCCTTCACGAGCGCCAGCACCACGCACGTCTCGGTCTGGGAGAATGCGACGTGGCGGGGCCCGGTCAGCCGTCCTGCAATGCCGCCCACACCTCGCGGTCGCGCTCGGCGGTCCAGATGCGCGGCCAGTCGACGCCGTCGAGCTCGTCCCAGTGGCGCTGCACGTTGAACGGCAGGCAGTGCTCGAAGATCGGCCACCCGCCGAACCGGGACGCGAGTGCCGCATGCGCGGCCGCGAACGCCTCGGCCAGACTCCCCCGGGCGGCATGCACGGAGCCGACGGTGCGGCGCAGCTCGTCGAGGAAGTGCCGGCTCTGCGCGATGGCCGCCGCGACCTCCTCCTCGCCCCGCGCGACGGCGCCCCGCCCGCCGACGAGCGCGGTCGCGCCGAAGGCCGCCACGTTGTCCAATGTGGACGTCGCCCAGTCCCGGTGGAACGCGTCGCCGGTGTAGAGGGCGGCCCGCGCCTCGACGAGGTCGCCGGCGAAGAGGATCCGCTCGTCCGGCAGCCACGCGACGATGTCGCCGGCCGTGTGCCCGCGCCCGCAGTACTTCAGGACCAGCTCACGGCCGTTGCCGAGCGGGATGGTCATGCGGTCGGAGAAGGTGAGCGTGGGCCTGGTGAGCCCCGGGATCGAGGAGGGTTCCTCGAACAGCCGAGGCATCCGCCCGAGCTCGGAGTCCCAGTCCGCCTGCCCGCGCTCGGCGATCAGCCGCCGGGTCTGCTCATGCGTGATGATCTCGCCCGCCTCGAAGGCGCTGGCCCCGAGCACCCGCACCGCGTGATAGTGGCTGAGTACGAGGTAGCGCACCGGTTTGTCGGTCCGCTCCCGCAACCGCGCGAGCCACCGCCGCGCCGCGACGGGCGTGGCCCGAGCCTCGAAGCAGACGAGGAAGTCCTCCGCCTCGATGGCCCCGACGTTGGGATCCCCGTCCGCGGTGAGCGCGTGGACACCGGGCGCGAGCTCGGTGAACGTCTCGGTCTTGGCCTCGGTGTCCGCACTGGACGCAAACGCTTTCGCCACGCCCCCACCCTGCCACCCTTCGCCGGGTGATGGCACATGCGCGGATGAACAGTTCATCCGTGCATGTTCACGAATGATCCGTGCATGTTGACGAATGATTCGTCAACATGCAGAAAAGTCCTGGGCTGTACCGAAAGAAGTCGATCTACGTCCATGACGACGAGCGTGGCACCATCGTCTACGAAGGCCCCGACGCCGACATCGTTCCCGGGCTGATGGGCGAACTCGTCGATGTCGTCCCAGCCGGGACCGACGCACCCGTGTTCGTGCGCGCCGCGATGGCTCACCTGAACCTGGTGATGATCCACCCCTTCCGTGACGGCAACGGGCGCATGGCGCGCGCACTGCAGACTCTTGTACTGGCCAGAGAGAAAATTCTGACGCCGGAGTTCAGCAGCATCGAGGAATGGCTCGGCCGCAACACCAACGCCTACTACGATGTGCTGGCCGGGGTCGGCCGAGGAAGGTGGAGTCCCGGCCGCGACGCGACGCCGTGGGTCAAGTTCAACCTGATGGCTCACCACATGCAAGCGCAGACCGTGCTGCGTCGTATCGACGAAGCCAGCCGGATGTGGGTACGAATCGACGAGTTGCTTGCGAGCAAACACCTTCCCGAGCGGGCAGGGTTCGCGATCTACGACGCGCTGCTCGGTCTCAAGGTGCGCCGGGCGGGCTATGCGCGGGAAGCCGGTCTCGAGCCTCCTACCGCGGCCAGGGATCTGAGAATGATGGTGGCGGCCAAGTTGCTCGAACCGGTCGGTGAGACACGAGGCCGCGTCTATGTCGCGACGAACGACCTCCGGGCCGTTCGAAACGAGATAGCCGCCGGGCGCGTACGTCCGGTCAACCCGTACGGCAACTGATGAGCGCGGCCGGTGCCGCCGACGGGACCACCGGGTTCGCCGGTGCCACCGGGGCCAGCCGCGAGTACGGAGCCCCCTGGGCCGGCCGCGGGTCTGGCTCGCCCTTGTTGGGCCAGAAGGAGAACGCCCGCTCGGCCTGGGCGGTGATCGTCAGCGACGGGTTCACACCGAGGTTCGCCGAGATCGCCGAGCCGTCCACAACGGACAGACCGGGATAACCATGAACCCGGTGGTACGGGTCGATCACACCCTCGGCGGCCGACGAGCCGATCGGGCAGCCGCCGATGAAATGGGCGGTCAGCGGGATGTTGAACACCTCGCCCCAGGTGCCGCCGGCCATCCCGTCGATGTGCCGGGCCGCGGACTGGTTGGCGTCGTAGCCCGCCTGGATGAACGCCGGGTTCGGTTCGCCGTGGCCCTGGCGGGACGTGTACCTGCGGCGGCCGAACAGGCCCCGCTTGGTGTAGGTGGTGATGGAGTTGTCCAGGCTCTGCATCACCAGCAGGATCACCGTTCGCTCGCTCCAGCGGTGCACCCGCAGCAGCTGCGCGGACTTCACCGGGTGCCGCGCCAGGAAACGGAGTGCCTGGAGCCATCGGGGCGCCGACGCGGCGCCGTCCGTCGCGACCGTCTGCAGCAGGCCCATCGCGTTGCTGCCCCGGCCGTAGCGGACCGGCTCGATGTGGGTGATCTCGTCGGGGTGGATGGACGACGTGATGGCCACGCCGCGGCTGAAGTCCCGGGACGGGTCGACGGTCGGCCGGGCCGCGCCGATGATCGACTCCGAGTTCGTGCGGGTCAGCTCGCCCAGCCGCGGCGACAGCGACGGCAGGACGCCGGTGTCGCGCATCGAGTGCAGCAGCCGCTGCGTCCCCCAGGTACCCGCGGCCAACACGACCCGCGACGCACTGACCGTCGCGCGCACCCGACGGCCCGTGCGGCGCAGGTCCACGTCGAAGCCGCCGGCGGAACGCGGCCGGACGGCGGTGACCGTGGTGAGCGGCAGGACCTTCGCGCCGGCCTGCTCGGCCAGGTACAGGTAGTTCTTCACCAGCGTGTTCTTGGCGCCGACCCGGCAGCCCGTCATGCACGAGCCGCATTCGGTGCACCCCGTCCGAGCGGGGCCCACGCCGCCGAAGTACGGGTCCGGCACCGACTCGCCCGGTGAGCCGAAGTACACGCCGACCGGGGTCGGGTGGAACGTCTCGGGCACGCCCAGGTCCACGGCGACCTTCCGCATCACCTCGTCGGACGGGGTGATCGTCGGGTTCGCCACGACGCCGAACATCTTCGACGCCTGGTCGTAGTGCGGCGCGAGCTCGGACTCCCAGTCGGTGATGTGCGCCCACTGCCGGTCCGCGTAGAAGGGCTTCAGCGGCCGGTAGAGCGTGTTCGCGTAGACGAGGGAGCCGCCGCCGACGCCGGAGCCCGCGAGGATCATCACGTCCTTCAGCAGGTGGATCCGCTGGATCCCGAAGCACCCGAGCGCCGGCGCCCACAGGTATCTGCGCAGGTCCCACGACGTCGTGGCGAACTCGTCGTCCGCGAAACGGCGGCCGGCCTCGACCACCGCGACCCGGTAGCCCTTCTCGGTGAGCCGCAGCGCCGCGACGCTGCCCCCGAACCCGGAACCGACAACCACCACGTCGTAGTCCATGTCGCCGTCCATGCGGACGAGGTTAGTTCGACCGCCCGACGAAAGCTACTGGTCAGTACGAAGCATCCCGTAGTGCACCAGGTCGTGCCGCTCCCCGCCGCGCAGCTGCGTCCCGCGCAGCACGCCCTCGCGCCGGAAACCCGCGCGCTCCAACGCCCGCTGCTCGGCGACGTTCTCGATGTCGGTGCCCGCCTCGATCCGGTCGATCTCGGTGGTGGCGAACAGGTGCTCGGCCAGCAGCCGCTGCGCGACCGTACCGACACCCCGGCCGCGCGCCGACGGCAGCAGGCCGATCCCGATGTTCCACGCCGAGCAGCCGAGCGTGCCGCCGTAGTCGACCGCGTGCCAGGTGACGCCGCCGAGCAACGCGCCGCTCTCCGTATCCAGCACGGTGAGCAGCGAGCTGCGCGAGGCCGCCGCCACCCGGGGCCGGTCGTCCTGGTCGATCTCGAAGTCGCCGGCCGCCTCGACGTAGAACTTCTCCCGCTCACCCTCCACCGGCCGGACCAGCGCGACCCCGTCGCGCTCGGCCACGATCACCCGCCCTGCGCCCGGTTCCGCTCGGACCAGGTCCGAGCGGAGCAGGCCGAACGACACCATGTCGTGCCGCGCGCCACCACGCACGTGCGCGCCGCGAACCACGCCCTCGGGGCGCAGCCCCGCCCGGGTGAGCGCCCGCTGCGCCGGCACGTTCTCGACGTCTGTCTCCGCCTCGATCCGGTCGACCTCGGTGGTGGCGATCAGGTACTGGACCAGCACCCGCAGCGCCAGGGCGCCCAGCCCCCGGCCGCGCGCGGCCGGCACGAGGCCGATGCCGATGTTCCACGCGGTGCACCCGAAGGTGCGCCCGTAGCCGGTGGCATGCCAGCTCACCGAGCCCACCAGCTCGTCGCCCGCGACCACCCCGAGCCGGCGGACCGCCGGCACGTAGGCGGGCGGCCGGGCGTCCTCGTCGACGTCGTAGGCGCCGCCGTCCTCCTCGGCGTCGAGCTGGTCCTTGTCCTCGGCAGTCAGCTCGACCAGGACCAGGTCACCGGACTCGGCCACCCCATCGCGGCGGGTCATGAGCGCACCGTCAGGCCGACCTTCTGGAACTCCTTCACGTCGGAGTAGCCCGTCTTGGCCATCGCCCGGCGCAGCGCGCCGAACAGGTTGACCAGCCCTTCGGCGTCCGAGGACGGCCCGAACAGCAGGGTGCGCAGGTCGACGAGCTCCTCGACGTCGGCCACCGGCTCGACCCGGCTGCGGGGCAGCGACGGGTGCGCGGCCGCGGCCGTCCAGTACAGGCCCTTCCCGGGCGCCTCGGTGGCCAGCGCGAGCGGCGAGCCCAGCATCACCGCGTCCGCGCCGCACGCGATCGACTTGGCGATGTCGCCGCTGACGTCCACGCCGCCGTCGGCGATGACGTGCACGTACCGGCCGCCGGTCTCGTCGAGGTAGTCCCGGCGCGCGGCGGCCGCGTCGACGATGGCCGTGGCCATGGGCACGCCGATGCCGAGCACGCTGTCGGTGGTGGTGACCGGGCCGGAGCCGTAGCCGACGATGACGCCCGCAGCGCCGGTGCGCATGAGGTGCATGGCGGTGCGGTAGTCGTGCACGCCGCCCGCGACGACCGGCACGTCGAGGTCGGCGATGAAGCTCTTGAGGTTGAGCGGCTCGCCGCCCTTGGACACGTGCTCGGCGGACACGATGGTGCCCTGCACGACCAGGATCTCCACCCCCGCGGCGAGCAGGTCCGGGGTGAGCTCGGTGGCGCGCTGCGGGCTCACCCGCGCGGCCGCGGTGACGCCGGCCTCGGTGACCTGCTTGATCGCCTCCGCGATGAGCTCGGGCCGGATCGGCGCGGCGTGCAGCTCCTGCAGGACCCGGGTGAGCGCGGTGAGGTCGGCCGCCGTGTCGAAGGAGCCGGCCGCCTCCTGGACCTTCGCCAGCGCCTCGTCGACGTTCGGGTGCCGTGCCCACAGGCCCTCGGCGTTGAGCACGCCCAGCCCGCCGAGCCCGCCCACGGCGACCGCGGTGGCCGGGGACACGACCGCGTCCGTGGGGTGGGTGATCAGCGGGATGTCGAACCGGTAGGCGTCGATCTGCCACGCGGTGGACACGTCCTGGGAGGAGCGGGTCCGGCGGGACGGGACGATCTCCACCTCGTCCAGCCCGAAGGCACGCCGGGCCGTCCGGCCCATGCCGATCTCGACAAGATCCCGCACTGTGGTCGTCCTTCCGAGCGCGCCTCAGCGCGTGGTGTAGTTGGGGGCCTCGACGGTCATCGTCACGTCGTGCGGGTGGCTCTCCTTGAGCCCGGCCGCCGTGATGCGCACGAGCTGGGCGTTCTGCAGGTCGGCGACGGTGCGCGAGCCGGTGTAGCCCATGCCCGACCGCAGGCCGCCGACCAGCTGGTGCACGACCTGGGACAGCGGGCCGCGGAAGGGGATCCGCCCCTCCACGCCCTCCGGCACCAGCTTGTCCTCGCTGAGCACGTCGTCCTGGAAGTAGCGGTCCTTCGAGTAGGACCGGGTCGCGCCGCGGGACTGCATGGCGGCGAGCGAGCCCATGCCGCGGTAGGTCTTGAACTGCTTGCCGTTGACCAGGATCACGTCGCCCGGCGACTCGGCCGTGCCGGCGAGCAGGCTGCCGAGCATGACCGCCGACGCGCCGGACGCGATGGCCTTGGCGATGTCGCCGGAGTGCTGGATGCCGCCGTCGCCGATGACCGGGATGCCGGCCGGGCGGCAGGCGAGGTCGGCGTTGTAGATCGCGGTGATCTGCGGGACGCCGACGCCGGCGACCACCCGGGTGGTGCAGATGGAGCCGGGGCCGACGCCGACCTTGACGCCGTCGGCGCCCGCCTCGACCAGCGCCTGCGCCCCGGCCCGGGTGGCGACGTTGCCGCCGACGATGTCGACCGCGTCACCGAGCTCCTTCTTGAGACCGCGGACCATCTCGATGACGCCGCGGGAGTGGCCGTGCGCGGTGTCGACCATGAGCACGTCGACACCCGCGTCGACCAGGGTCATCGCCCGCTTGTAGGCGTCGTCGCCGACGCCGACCGCGGCACCGCAGATGAGCCGGCCGTCGGGATCCTTGGTGGCGTTGGGGAACTGCTCGGTCTTGACGAAGTCCTTGACCGTGATGAGGCCGCGGAGCATGCCGGCGCCGTCGATGATCGGGAGCTTCTCGACCTTGTGCCGGCGCAGCAGGCCCAGCGCCGCGTCCGCGCTCACCCCCACCTGGGCGGTGACGAGCGGGCCCTTGGTCATGACCTCGCTGACCTGGCGGGTGTGGTCGACCTCGAAGCGAATGTCCCGGTTGGTGATGATGCCCACGAGGGTGCCCTCGGCGTCGGTGACCGGGACGCCGGAGATGCGGTAGCGGGCGCAGAGCGCGTCGACCTCGGCGAGGGTGGCGGTGGGCAGGCAGGTGACCGGGTCGGTGACCATGCCGGCCTCGGAACGCTTGACGGTCTCGGCCTGCCGCGCGTGCTCCTCGATGGACAGGTTGCGCTGCAGGATGCCGATGCCGCCCTGCCGGGCCATGGCGATGGCCATGCGGGCCTCGGTGACCGTGTCCATGGCGGCGCTGACCAGCGGGATGCGCAGCGTGACGTTGCGGGTCAGCCTGGTGCTGGTGTCCACCTCGGACGGCACGACGTCGGACTCGGACGGCTGGAGCAGCACGTCGTCGAACGTGAGCCCGAGCGTGGCGAACTTGGCCGGGACTCCCTCAGCGGTGGTCATGCGGACCTTCCGTTTTCGCAGGCTGGACACCGATAACCCATGGTATCTGGACCACCCGACCACCCGGCCCGGTACCGTGCGAGGTCGTGAGGGACGACGCACTGCCGCCAGACCCGTTCGCGGGCGATCCGGACGACCCCGCGCGGGCGCTCGACAGTCCTGACGAGCCGGTCGACGAGACTGTCACCTCGCAGGAGCGCGCCGAGCTGCTGGCCGACCTGCGGGACCTGGCTGTATACCAGTCACTGCTCGAGCAACGCGCGGTCCGCGGTGTGGTCGTGGACTGCGCGGAGTGCCAGGAGCCGCATTACCACGACTGGGACCTGTTGCGAGCATCGCTGGAACAGCTGCTCAACGACGGCCGCATGCGCCCGCACGAGCCCGCCTTCGACCCGAACCCGGCGGCCTACGTGTCCTGGGAGTACTGCCGCGGCTTCACCGACGGCGTCACCGCGACCGCGAAGCGGGCGCTGACCCCGCAGAACTAGGGTCCCGCGCCGGAGCCGGCCACCGATGCCTCGAACGCGTCGCTCGGGACGCTGAACGCCCTGAGCGCGTCGTTCAGGGCATCAGGTCTCCGTCGCGGGGTCGTGGACGTGCCAGCCGTCCTCCTGGGTGCAGCGGCGGGCGACCAGGCGGCCGAGGGACTCCTTGACCAACGCCTGCGCCGCCTCCTCGATCAGCAGCGCACGACCGCCGCACTCCCCGCAGCGGGGAGCCTGGCTGTACACGTGACCTGCGATCATGGGCGCAAGCGTAGCTCGCGAGTGGTCGGGCTCAGCCGACCGGCTCGCCGGTCGGTTCCGCGGCCGCGGAGTCACCGCTCTCGGGGACGGACAGCGCTCCCAGGGGCTCTCCGCCGGACGGGCTGGCCGGCTCGTCGCCCGGCTCGCCGCTGCGGGGGCTCTCCTCGGTCGTGGTCGGCGGGTTGGTGGTGCTCGTGTCGTCCGGCGGCGTGCTCTCACTCGTGTCCGGCGAGGTGGAGGTCTGCGGATCGCCGGAACCGGTGCCCGGGTCGGTGCCCGGATCGGTGCCGCTGCCGGGGTTGTCGGTGGCGGTGCTCGGGTTGGGCTGTGGCGGCGACGGCGCCTCGCCGGACGGGTTGCCCGGGAGCTGCGCGAGCAGCTGTGCGTGCTGCTTCTCCAGGTCGTCCTTGCCCTCCTCCTTGGACACCGTGGGCAGTGCGGCGTGCGCGGCCTCGAGCTTGGACTTGGCCACGTCGAGGTCGCCGTCGGTGAGTGCGGCCTTGGCTTCGCGGAGGTCGGCCCTGACCGCCTGGGCGGCCTCGACCGAACGGGCGTGGTCGGCGTAGAGCACCTTGGTGAGCGCCCACAGCGTGTCGCCAGGCTGGGCGTTCTGCGCGGCGAGACCGACGCCGGCGAACGCCATCGCCAGCACGGCTGCCGCGGCGGCCACCGGCACGAGCAGGCGCGGGCGGCGCTTGCGGCGCAGCCGGGCGGCCTGGACGGTGACCGTGGCGAGCTTGTCGTCGATGAGCTCGCCGATGGGCTCGGTCTCGACGTCCTGGCGCCATGCCATCAGCAGCGCGCTCAACTGGTCGTCCGGCACCCCGTCCGGATCCTCCAGGTTCGCCCCACCGAGAAGGTCGAGATACTCGTCGTCGGCGTGAACCGACGAGAGATCGAAGTCGAAGTCGGAAGCGGCCTCGGCCGGCCGGTCATCCTGTGGCAAACCGGTACCCATTTCGCCTCGATCCCCTCGATCACCCATTCAGACCACCTCCTCCGCGGACAACGTCTTCCGCAACCGTGCGAGCGCGCGGTGCTGCGCCACCCGAACCGCTCCCGGCGTCGAGCCGACCGCCTCCGCGGTCTCCTCGGCCGAGAGTCCGACAACCACCCGCAGCAGTACGATGTCCCGCTGCTTGTCCGGAAGCACGTCCAGCAGATCACCCATCCGACGGCTGAGGTCGGCCTGCATGGCGCGCTGCTCCGGACCGGCATCGGTCTCCGGTTCATCTGGAACGTCGGCAACCGGCTCCGATCGGTTACGCCCAGCGGCTCGATGCGCGTCGGCGACCTTGTGCGCGGCGATGCCGTACACGAACGCCAGGAAAGGTCGTCCCTGGTCGCGGTAGCTGGGCAATGCCGTTAGCACCGCGAGACACACCTCCTGTGCGACGTCGTCTGCCGAAGCGAACGAACGCTCCTGCCTTCCCACACGCGCGCGGCAGTACCGCACGACCAGAGGCCGGATGGACGCAAGCACCCGGTCAATGGCGCGTGGATCACCCTCGACGGCAGCGCCAACTGAAGCGTCCAGTCCGTCCCCCAATGTGGTCATCGCAGCGAGCAGCCTCGGTGTTACGTGCAGGTACGGTCAGTCGGACATCACACTCGGTGAGGGGCTGTGCATTCCCTCACCCGGGTGTCACCCACCGTACCGCGCAACACAAACCGCTCCCTTATGCGCTGGTGAGCGACACGGTGTCGTTCCTCTGGGTGACCGACGTCCTACTCGCCGTCGGCCGGCCACCGTTTCAGGTGGGCCCGGACGCGCTGAACGACGCCTTCCCCGCATGGCGTGCGGGTGGGCGTCGTCCGGTGCGCGTGTGTCGAATATTACGAGACGAGACCTCGCCGGAAGCCGTGTGCGACGGCCTGGGCACGGTCGCGGACGCCGAGCTTGCGGAACAAGCGGCGGGCGTGGGTCTTCACCGTGTCCTCGGACAGGTAGAGCTCGCGGCCGATCTGGCCGTTGCTCTTGCCCATGGCCATGCCGCGGAGCACCTGGAGCTCGCGATCGGTGAGCTGCACGCCCGGATCGGACGGCTGCCGCGGCGCGGGCACCGAGGTGCTCGCGAGCGTGTGCGCGAGGGCGGCCACCAGCTCGGGACGCGAGGCGTCCCACCGGAGGTAGCCGCGGGCACCGCCGGCGATCGCGGCCGCGATGCTGCTGGCGTCGTCGGGAGCGCCGAACACGATCACGTTGGCCTGCGGGTTCGCCGAAACCAGACGGCGGGTCGCCTCAACCCCGGTCGGCACCGCGCGCTGGGTGCCGACTAGAACGACGTCGACCGGAGCGCGGGAGAACCTGGCGAGCAGCTCGTCACCGTGCGCTACGCAGTCGATGCGACTAACCCCTGGAACCGCGGACATGACACGGGTCAAGCCTTCCCGCACGCCGCGGCGGTCGTCGCAAATCAAGACCGTCGTCACGGGGACTCCTTCCTGCAGCCGAGTGACGTACTCCTCCCCTATCGGACGCTTCGAGGCGAACCTTGACACGATCTGGTGGTAATTCTTCCGACCAGTTCGCCCAGATGTCTGTACCCACCCCGTCACCCAGTTGGGCCAGCGAGCCGAGGCACCCACGGAGAGCGTTCGGCGAGCCGGCGACCGATCGGGTCGGTCCGACGCAACACGCTCTGTAAGACTAGGCCCGCGCACCGACAGAATTCGTCCGCTCGAGTGGCGTCCAACTCGGCCATGATCAACGCCCCCGGCCAGACCAGC
Source organism: Actinophytocola sp. (assembly GCF_009379765.1). Lineage (GTDB taxonomy): Bacteria > Actinomycetota > Actinomycetes > Mycobacteriales > Pseudonocardiaceae > Actinophytocola. The sequence goes on from NZ_WHTD01000059.1 coordinate 18,914, forward strand.
GACAACAGGCCCAGATCGGTCGCGTCGGCCAGCGCCTGGCGCACGATCCGCTCCGCCCGCCCGGTCGTCCCGCGCGCCGCGAGCGCGGCCCCGAGCACCATCGAGGACTTGATCCGGTGCCGGACAGAGCCCTCCTGACCTGCGCGCACGGCCGCCCGCTCGGCGTAGGGCACCGCCTCCTCGGCTCGAGCGGCACTCAACTCGATCTCTGCCGAAACCCAGTCGGTGCGGACGGCGGCCCGCCAGCCCGCCCCCCGCGACCGGGCCGTGGCGACGAGCCGCCGCGCCTCGCCCAGCCGCGCGGCGCCGACCGCGTCGGCGGCGAGCCCGAGCAGGACGTCCGACCGGGCCTCGGCGATGCCCGGTGTGTCCGCGAGGCCGGCCAGGCGGGCGTGGCCCTCGGCGTCGAGCACCCGGGCGGTGGCGTGGCCGCCGAGCTGGCGACGGTGCGAGGCCAGCGTCGCGCAGGCGAGCGCGGCCAGCACGGGGTCCGGATGGCCGCGCAACCCGTCGAGGACGGTCGCGGCGGCCGCGTACCGCCCCTGGCCGCCGAGCACGACGGCGGCGAGCCACCGCTCGCGCGGGTCGGTTGGCGTTCGGGTGATGACGAGGTCCGGCCGGTGACCGAAGGCCGCGTCGGCCACGTCCGTCACGCGCCGACCAGCGACTTGATCCGGTGGACCGCGTCCGCCAGGTCCTCGAGCCGGTCCACCCGATCGGGCAGGTCGGTGGTGAACCAGCCGGGCCCGCAGGCGAACAGCCGTACCCGGGCCCTGGTGCGCGGCACCCGCTCGAACACGTCGGCCACGCCGTGGCGGGGCAGCTGGGCCCAGACCACGACCGCGGCCGGCCCGGTGCGGCGCACCGCGGCGGCCAGCGCCTCGGCCGGCAGGGCGGCGCCGAGCATCTGGGTGCCGACGCCGGCCGTGGCGAGCGCGGCGCGCAGTACATACAGAGGAAGGCTGTGCCGTTCGTCGGGCGCGCAGCACAGCAGGACCGGGCGCGGGTTGCGCGGCGCGGTCACCACGGGCGTCGCGCCGATCATCGCGGCCAGCGTGCACTCGTGGACCAGGTGCTCGACCTCGACGCACTCGCCGGACTGGGCCCACCGGGCGGCGAGCGCCGACAGGACCGGCCGCAGCACGTCGTCCCAGACCGCGACCACGCCGAGGTCGGTGACGCGGTCGGCGATGAGCTGCTGGGTGGCGACCGCGTCCATGGCCATCGCGGCCCGGCTCAGCCCGACCACCGCCGCCGACCGCGGGCCGACGTCCCGCAGCAGCGGCGGCAGGCCCGACTCGCGCGACTCGCGCGGGGCGAGCACCTGGACCTCGGGCTCGGTGGGGGCCTGCCGCAGCGCGTAGCTCGCCGCCTCCGCCGGGGTGGCACCGCGCAGGAGTGCCTGCTGCATCAGCTCGAGCCGGGCGACGTCGGCCGGGGCGTACCGGCGGTGCCGGCCGGTGGTGTGCTCGCGCGGGCCGATGCCGTACCGGCGGTCCCAGGTGCGCAGGGTGGCCGGCGCGACCCCGAGCCGCCGCGCGACGGCCGCGACCGGGAGCGTCGGCTCGTCCTGGAGCTCGTCGGTCCCATCGGTCCGGGTGCCCAGAAGCGAGAGCCCGCCGTTCGCGCCATGATCGCCCACGGACGCCTCCTTCGTCGCCACCCTCCCATCGTCGGGTGATCACTGGCGTCCGGCAACTGGATCGACGAACACGCTGCGTCTACCTGGCGAATCGATCGGCTGAATGTCCAGGCCAATGAGTCGATCACTCTTGAACAAGCATTGGCGCGGTTCTAGCGTTGGTTCCGCTGCACCGAATGGAGTAGTCGGTACGTACGAATTTCCGGCGAGGGAGGCGGTCACCATGGCGGACACTCGCAGGCTCCCCGGTCCCAACGCAGACGTCTGGGACTGGCAGCTCGAGGGCTCCTGCCGCGGCATGGACAGCGCGTTCTTCTTTCACCCCGATGGGGAACGCGGCCCGGCGAGAGCGCGACGTGAGGCCAGAGCGAAGGCGATCTGCCAGGCGTGTCCCGTGCTGGAGCTGTGCCGCCAGCACGCGCTGGCGGTGCACGAGCCGTACGGCATCTGGGGTGGCCTGTCCGAGGCGGAGCGGGAGGCCATCATCAAGCTCGAGAAGCGCACGCTGGCGGTGGCCACGTAGCGCTCCCGACCACGACGAACGCCGCGTCCGGTCGAGACCGGGCGCGGCGTTCGTCGTTCGCGTCTGTGTAGAAGGTGTCAGTAGCCCGGGCCGTGACCGTGCCCATGGCCATGACCGGCGGCCTCCGGCTCCTCTTCCTTCTTCTCCACCACGGATGCCTCCGTGGTGAGCAGCATCCGCGCGATGGACGCCGCGTTGGTGACCGCCGAGCGGGTGACCTTGACCGGGTCGACGACGCCGTCGGCGAGCAGGTCGCCGTAGGTCAGCTTGGCGGCGTTGAAGCCGTGACCCCACTCGAGCTCGCGCACCTTGGAAACGACCACCGGGCCCTCGAACCCGGCGTTGGCCGCGATCCACGACAGCGGGGAGGCGAGCGCGTCCCGCACGATCGCGATGCCGGTCGCGACGTCACCCGAGTAGGACTCCGCCAGCTTGACGAGGTCCTTGGCCGCGTGCACGAGCGACGAGCCGCCGCCGGGCACGATGCCCTCCTCGACCGCGGCCTTGGTGGCGGCGACCGCGTCCTCGATGCGGTGCTTGCGCTCGGCCAGCTCGGTCTCGGTGGCCGCGCCGACCCGGATGACCGCGACGCCGCCGGACAGCTTCGCCAGCCGCTCGGACAGCTTCTCCCGGTCCCAGTCGGAGTCGGTCGCCTCGATCTCCTTGCGGATCTGCTCGGCGCGCGCCTCGACCTCGGACTTGTTGCCGCCGCCGTCGACGATCGTGGTCTCGTCCTTGGAGACCACGATGCGACGGGCGGAGCCCAGCACGTCGAGGTCGACCTCGGACAGCTTCTTGCCCACGTCGGTGGACACCACGGTGGCGCCGGTGACGACCGCGAGGTCGTCGAGGAACGCCTTGCGCCGGTCGCCGAAGAACGGCGCCTTGACCGCGACCGCGTGGATCGTCTTGCGCACCGAGTTGACGACCAGGGTCGACAGCGCCTCGCCGTCCACGTCCTCGGCGACGATCAGCACCGGCTTGCCGGCTTGGGCGATCTTCTCGAGGATCGGCAGCAGGTCGTTGAGCGAGGAGATCTTCTCGCGGTGCAGCAGCACCGCGGTGTTCTCCAGCACCGCCTCCTGCGCCTCCAGGTCGGTGGCGAAGTGGGCGGAGATGTAGCCCTTGTCGAACTGCACGCCTTCGGTGATGACGAGCTCGGTGGCCAGCGTGGAGGACTCCTCCACGGTGATCACACCGTCCTCGCCGACCCTCTCGATGGCCTCGCCGAGCAGCGCGCCGATCGAGGCGTCGCGCGAGGCGACGGTGCCGACCTGGGCGATGTTGTCGCGACCCTTGACCGGGGTCGCCTTGCTCTTGAGCGCCTCGACGACGGCGTCGGCGGCGAGCTGCACGCCCTGGCCGAGTGCCATCGGGTTGGCGCCCGCGGCGACGTTGCGCATGCCGATCCGGACCATGGCCTGGGCGAGCACGGTGGCCGTGGTGGTGCCGTCACCGGCGACGTCGTTGGTCTTGGTGGCGACGTTCTTGGCGAACTGGGCGCCGAGGTTCTCGAACGCGTCTTCCAGCTCGATCTCGCGGGCGATCGTGACGCCGTCGTTGGTGACGGTCGGACCACCGAACTTCTTGGCCAGCACGACGTGCCGGCCGCGCGGGCCGAGCGTCACCCTGACCGCATCGGCGAGCTTGTTCACGCCGCGCTCGAGAGCCCGACGAGCGTCCTCGTCGAAGCTGATCTCTTTGGGCATGTCCTACCTTTCTTGGACACACAGCACCCCGGGACCCCCGTGGGGGCCACCGGGGCGCTGTGAGTGACTAACGCCAGGCGTCAGTTGACGACGGCCAGCACGTCGCGGGCGGAGAGGATCAAATAGTCCTCGCCGTTGTACTTGACCTCGGTGCCGCCGTACTTGGAGTAGATGACGACGTCGCCGACCGCCACGTCCAACGGGACGCGGTTGCCGTTGTCGTCGATCCGGCCCGGGCCGACGGCCAGAACCTTGCCCTCTTGGGGCTTCTCCTTGGCAGTGTCCGGGATGACAAGGCCAGATGCCGTCGTGGCCTCGGCCTCGCTCGCCTGGACAACAATCTTGTCCTCGAGCGGCTTGATGTTCACGCTCACCGCGGTGACCTCCACGGGTCTTTTCGAAAGCGTTGGCAGTTACCTGATCTTGCTTTGCGGCTCCTGCCACCCCGCCGTCGCGGGTGCCGGGGCGGTGTCGGTGCCGTACGGTTGGCACTCTACCCACGCGACTGCTAACCCTGCAACGAGGGTCCACCAACGCAGTCAATCCACCCAGATCGGCCGCCCGGACGTCGCCGTGCCCCTGGCTGCGTGAACCGCTTCGGCCGTGCGATCGAGCCACGCCGGCCGCACGCAGCAGCTCGATGATGAGCTCGAGTCTCCTGGCGAGGATGAGCAGCGCGACATGCCGGGTGAACTCGAGCTCGAACCCGTTCGCTGTACGGGCACAGCGGCACGGGAACGGTAGATGTCCCGCACCACCTCACGCACGCCGTGCACCACCTCGAGCCATGCCTCATCCGCGTTGGCCCAGGTACTGATGGGCCTCAGGTTCCGAGGCAGCGCCTGGAACCTTCCGAACGGCATATTTCGAAAATCGGCGGGCTTCACGATGACGGGAAGCACGCGAACGCCGTCCTCCGCACGGCCGCGCAACGCTTCGACCATTTCCTTCTCAAAACAGTAGACCGACGCGATGAAATCCGCGGTCACAAGCAGAATGACGATGTCCGCCTGCGCTAGCTCATTATTTATCTCACGCTTCCAGTCCGCTCCGGGCAGGATCACCCGGTTGCATCTGGGATTGATGAGCCCTTCCCGCACGAGCGGCGCGAGATGAACAGTGAGCCGGATCCTCTCGGCCTCGTCGACATGGGCATAGGAAACGAACACACGGCACGGCCCATCGCGCCCGAAACGGCCCTGGCCTGATCTGAGATGTCCGCCTCGGCCGTCCTCGGGGACCCCAACGACACCGCTGCCCGGCTCCCCAAATCCGGAGATCGTCATGTGTTCCACCATCCCTGGTCGCAGACTGTCGCCCACCTCGAGATCGATCGCCAAGTCAATTGCCTCTCATTGAATCTCTCCTTTAGGCGACCTGGCAAGCATGAACTTCTGCTTCAGATCCCCGAAGTTATACTTTGCAACGAGGCCGCCAGGTTGGACGATTAAGTGCACTCCACCGAGGAGGTTAAAGTGGTCGACCGGAAAGTCAAGCTGGAGGAAATGCTCAGCAGCTTGATCGAACGCGGTGGGTACAGTCGAAACCGTCAAGCGATACTGGAATCTGTCGGAGTCACAGCCGCCGCCCTGTCCCAGTACGTACGTGGTCACACTCGACCAAGCTTTCAGAGACTGGTGGCGCTGGCTGACTTCTTCGGTGTCAGTTTGGACTACCTCGTGTACGGCGAGCCGGTCAGCGCGCCGAGTGACAACGGTTCTCCGGCCAGGTACGTCGAGCGCGCGTTGGCAGACGTCCGGACCCAAGCCGGCAGGCACTCGGATCTGATGACCCGCATCGGCCGGGTGCTGGCCGACCACATCGACGTCGTGGCCCGAGAGCTTGCGGAGTCCCGGACGGCAGGTGTGGAAGGTCTGATCGAACAGGATGAGGCCCTGCGGGTCGAGCGTTACTGCCAGCAGGCGGACATCGTGGCCACCGACCTCGGCCCGGATGTCATCGCCATGCCTGGTGGTGATGCTGCGGCGGGCCAGTTCTTCCAGGTCGTCACAGCCAACCTCGCCAAGGGGTGCAAGTACCGGTTCTTGCTGGCCGGCGAACTGGGAACCCGTCCCGAAGTGGTGACCCGCTTCCGAGGCCTCGTCGCCGCGGTGGTGGGCGGGGACCAGCTCAACGAGAACTGCTCGTTCCGGCGGACCGTTCTCCCCGTCATGGGCGGCGCCGGCCTGTACAGGCTCGATGTCGCGCCACTCGCCATGGAGGAGCCAGCCCTGTTCACCCAGTTCAGCAAGTACTTGCTGAACGGCACCTGGCTCGGCTACCTCATCCGGCCTAACCAGGAATCCAATACGGACATGCTCATGAGCCCCAGTCACACCGAGCGTGCCTGCTGGGCATTCGATGCGTTATGGAATGCGGCTGGTGCGCACGTGTGAGGTACTGGGCTACCGTGCTGTCCGAAGTCGAGCATGCGGTCGGGGACCATGGTGGACGCCGTGTTCAACGAGTCGCCATCCACGGAAGAGTCGATGCCCCGTGGCCCGAATGCCATGGTCGGCAGGTAACCGGTCAGTTGGGCTTCTCGTTGTTCAATCAACGTGTAGGCGCACGTTTACTGGTTGCTACCGGTAGGCGACATCACCGGATTGTGAGGTTCTGAGAGTCACCCGATCAGGGAGGAGCTCGTGCCTGACCACCGGTCCCACGTCACTCGTCGTTCTGTTCTGCCTGGGATGCTGCTGCTGTCGGCCTCGGGGCTGCTGGGCTGGCGGGATGCCAGCGTCGCGGCGCCGCTCGGGGCGGGGCATTCGCACTTGCCCTCCGATCCGTTCACGCTCGGGGTTGCTTCCGGCGACCCGTGCAGCGAGAGCGTCGTGCTCTGGACTCGGCTCGCGCTCGAGCCGCTCACCGAGGACGGGCTCGGGGGTTGCCCGGGCGTGACCAGAAGGTCCAGTGGCAGATCGCCACGGATGAGCGGTTCCGGCACGTCGTCCGAGCCGGGTCCAGCACCGCGCGGGCGCTTGAGTCAGCGAGTAACAAACTAGGCCGTTTGGCCGGAAACAATTGACTGTGCGAGGTGGGCGGCAGCAGAGTTACCTGGTCTGGAGCCGCCCGTCCCTGCTGGAGGCGTCGATGTCCCGGTCGTCGAAGAGAACGATCGTCAGTACCTGCGTCATTGCCGCGAGCCTCGCCATCGGCATGACCACCGCGAATGCCGAGCCAACGGCTCCACAGAGCCGGCAGGAGGCCTACGCCGCCGCGGCCGCCGAGTTCGGGGTGCCGGAGAGCGTCCTGCTCGGTGTGTCCTATCTGGAGTCCCGGTGGAACACCAACGCCGGAGCGCCCAGCACGAGCGCGGGCTACGGCCCGATGCACCTCACCGACGTCGTCGCCGCCAACACGGGTGGCACGCACCACGACGGCGGCGCCGAGGACCCCCGCGGCGACGACGCCCGCCCGGCGCTGCACCCGCGGGCGGGCGAGCCGGACCTGTCCGCCCCCGGGCTGCGCACGGTCGACAAGGCGGCCGAGCTCACCGACATCGACACGAAGGCGCTCCGGACCGACCCCGCGCAGAACATCCGCGGCGGCGCGGCACTGCTCGCCCAGCACCAGCGTGACCTGGGCATCGACAGCGACAACCCGGCCGACTGGTACGGCGCGGTGGCCCGCTACAGCGGCGCGACCGACACCGCGACCGCGGCGGCGTTCGCCGGCGAGGTGTTCACCACGATGGCGCAGGGCGTCGAGCGGGTCACCGACGACGGGCAGCGGGTGCGCCTCGCCGCACGGCCGGACCTGCGGCCGAACACCGCGCAGCTCGGCGACCTCGGCCTGCGGCAGACCGACAACGGCGAGACCGAGTGCCCGCGCAGCTTGGGCTGCGAGTGGATCCCGGCGCCGTACGCGGAGTTCGGCGACGGCGACTACGGCAACCACGACCTGGCGAACCGGCCGGAGAGCCAGCAGATCGACTACATCGTCATCCACGACACCGAGGGCAGCTACGACACCACACTCGACCTGGTGCAGGACCCGACGTACGTGAGCTGGCAGTACACCCTGCGCTCGGCCGACGGGCACGTCGCGCAGCACGTCAAGGCCAAGGACGTCGCCTGGCAGGCCGGCAACTGGTACATCAACTCGAAGTCGATCGGCCTGGAGCACGAGGGCTTCGCCGCCGACGGCTCCTGGTACACCGAGGCGCTGTACCGCAGCTCGGCCAAGCTCGTGCGCTACCTGGCCGCCAAGTACCGGATCCCGCTGGACCGCCAGCACGTCATCGGCCACGACAACGTGCCGGGCACGATCCCGTCGACGGTCGCCGGCATGCACTGGGACCCGGGCCCGTACTGGGACTGGGCGCACTACTTCGACCTGCTCGGCGCGCCGTTCCGCGGGGTCGGCACCCCGGCGGCCGGCCTGGTGACGATCGACCCGGACTACGCGTCGAACAAGCCGGCGTTCACCGGCTGCGTCACCGCGGGCGTGCCGTGCGAGCCGCACGGGTCGGGGTCGGTGATCCTGCACACCGAGCCGCGTGCGGACGCCCCACTGCTCACCGATGTGGGCCTGCACCCGGACGGCTCGCCCGGCACGATGCACATCTCCGACCACTCGAGCCGGGTCGAGACCGGGCAGCGGTACGCGATCGCCGACCGGCGCGGTGACTGGACGGCGATCTGGTACCTGGGCCAGAAGGGCTGGTTCCACAACCCGAAGCGGTCGCCGGCCGCGGAGTGGTCGTTCGGCACGGTGGCGACGCCGAAGCGGGGCAAGGCGAGCATCCCGGTCTACGGCCGGGCCTACCCGGAGGCGGCGGCGTACCCGGCGAACATCCCCGCGCAGGCGGTCACCCCGCTGCAGTACACGCTCGCGGCGGGCCAGAAGTACGCGGTCGGCCTGGTCACGGGCTCGGAGTACTACTGGGCGGTGACCTTCGACGCCACGAACCACACGGTGGTCCGCGGCAAGACGAGGTACGTCCAGATCCAGTTCGGCCACCGGATCGCCTTCGTCAACGCGGCGGACGTGGACCTGCGGTCTTCGGTCCGCTAGATACCTCGGACGCCACCGGCGCCGGCTCGGCGAAACCACCCGGGCCGGCGCCGGTGGCATGGCATGCTCGGACCATGGCCGACCTTCCGGACCCGAACACCGGTGCCGACCCGACGACGACGCTCGCGAGTGCGGAGGCGGCGGTGCGCGACGCCGCGGCCGCGGTCGTGGCCGCCCGCGGGGCGCTCGAGGAGGCACGCCCGGGAGGGTGGGAGATCGGGATCGGTGCCGTGCTCGCGTTCGTGGGCGCGATGGTCGGCGGTCTCGCCGGCCTGATCATCGCGCTCGACCCGACCTGGGCTTTCTGGGGTCTGCTCCCCGGTCTCGCGGTGGTTGCCATGGGCGTCCACCGGCGAGTTACCGAGACCCGCCCGCTTCGGATCGCGCTCGCCGAGGCCGAGCGCGCCGAGCGCTGTGCTCGACAGGCGGCAGAGGCCGCGCGCCTCGGGCTGCGCGGTGTTCGGCTGGAGGCGCCGCCGGCGCGGCAGCGGCGGCGCGAGCACTAGGCCATGTCTCGCGGATCTTGGATCGTGGTATTCGCGCCCGGATGCCCCCTGGCCGCGTTGTCGGAAGGCCCGAATACAACCCGGTATGCGCGACCTTCCGCCGCCTTGCCAGAAGCCATCTGGATCACGAATCCCGGCGCTTTCCCAAGATCCACGAGACACGACCTAAGCGAGCTCTTCGAGGGTTGTCGGGACGGGGAACGGCGGGCGGCCGGTGCCGCTGATCCGATAGCGACCCCATGGGTCCGGATCGGTGAGCCGGCCGTCCGCCTCGCCGTGCCGTGTCCGCAGCACGCCCGCGCCCTGCCGCCCGTCGAGCAGGGACGTCAGCTCGGCGCTCGGCTGGATGCGGCCGTACCAGTGGTACTTGCCGTCGATCGGCTCGAAGTTGCCGGCCAGGGTCACGGTGACGGTCAGCTCGGCGCCGGCCACCCGGAGCACCGCCACACCCTCGTAGCCGTCCTCGTCGTGATCGCCGTATGCCGATGACTCGCTCGCAAGCTCACCCATGCGTGCATGTTACCGCAAGTAATAGATACTCAGAGCAGCTCTCGGAAGGCGATCTCCAGCTTCGGGTGACGGAATGTGAAGCCGGTGCGCAACAGCCGGTCGGGCACCGCACGGATGCTGGCGAGGACGATCTCGTCGGCGACGTCCGTGCCGAACATTCGCCTGGTCAGCCCCCTGGTCAGGGCGATGAACCGCGGTCGGCCGAGGGCACCGGCGAGGATGTCGGCGTACTCGCGGTTGGTCACCGGGTGCGGCGCGACGACGTTGACCGGCCCGGCGAGCGACGGGGTCGCGAGCACGTGGCCGATCGCTCGGACGAGGTCCGGCAGCGACACCCAGCTCACGTACTGGCTACCGGTCCCGGCGCGGATGCCGAGCCCGCGGCGGAACTGCGGCAGCAACCACGCGAGCGCGCCGCCTTCCGGTGACTGCACGATGCCGATCCGCAGGTGGACGACCCGAAGTCCCGCGCGCTCGGCGATGGCCGCGGCCTCCTCGGCCTCGCGGTGCACCGACGCGAGGAAGCCCTCGCCGGGCGGGCTGACCTCGGTCAGCATCTCGTCGCCTCGGTCGCCGTAGTAGCCGATCGCCGACGCGCAGAGCAGCGTGCGGGGGCCGCCGTCCATCTTGGCGAGGGACTCGGCGAGCGCGCGCGTGCCGGCGACCCGGGACTCGCGGATCGCCTCCTTGTGGTGCTCGGTCCAGCGGCCGTAGACCCGCTCGCCGACGAGGTGCACCACGGCTTGGACGTCGGCGAGACCGGCGGTGTCGAGCTCGGGATACCAGAGCACCTCGTCCTCGGCGGACGGCCGGCGCTGAACGAGCCGGGTCACCCGGCGGCCCTGGGAGCGCAGGTGACTCACCAGCGCGTGCCCCATCAGACCACTGGAACCGGTGACCGCGACGTTCACCCGGTTGAGGGTACGGGGCGCGTGATCCTGTCCTCAGACCGACACGGCGTTGACGAGAAGCGCAGGATCTGTCGAAAGATCCAAAGAGGACGGTCGCACGCCGGCGGCGACGAGGTGGGCGCCGAGCGCGGCGATCATCGCGCCGTTGTCCGTACACAGCCGGGGTCGGGGAACGCGCAGCTCAATGCCGGCCTCGGCGCAGCGCCGCGCGGCGAGGCCCGACAGCCGGGAGTTGGCCGCGACGCCACCGGAGACGACCATGGTGTCGATGCCGAGCTCGCCGGCCGCGCGCACGGCCTTGGCGGTGAGCACGTCGGCGACTGCTTCCTGGAACGACGCGGCGACGTCGTCGACCGGGATCGCGCCGCCGTCGCGCTCGTGGTTCTCGACCCAGCGGGCGACCGCGGTCTTGAGGCCGGAGAAGGAGAAGTCGAACTTGGCGTCGCGAGGACCGGTGAGCCCACGCGGGAAGCGGATGGCCCGGGGGTCGCCGCGCTTGGCGGCCTCGTCGATGGGCGGGCCGCCGGGGTAGGGCAGACCGAGGATGCGGGCGACCTTGTCGTAGGCCTCGCCGGCCGCGTCGTCGATGGTCGAGCCGATCTCGGTGATCCTGCCGGCCAGGTCGTCGACCTGGAGGAGCTGGGTGTGGCCGCCGGAGACGAGCAGCGCCAGGCACGGCGAGGGCAGCGGGCCGTGCTGGAGGGTGTCGGCGGCGACGTGGCCGGGCAGGTGGTTGACGCCGTAGAGAGGGACGTCGAGCGCGGCGGCGTAGGCCTTGGCCGCGGACACGCCGACGAGGAGCGCCCCGGCGAGGCCGGGCCCGCAGGTGACGGCGATGGCGTCGACGTCGCCGAGCTCCAGCCCGGAGGTCGCGAAGGCGCGCTTCATGATCGGGACCATGGCCTCGAGGTGGGCGCGGCTCGCGACCTCGGGCACGACGCCGCCGAAGCGGGCGTGCTGCTCGACGCTGGAGGCGACCTCGTCGGCGAGGAGCTCGATGGTGCCGTCGGTGCGCAGCCCGACGATGCCGACGCCGGTCTCGTCGCAGGAGCTCTCGATGCCCAGGATGATCGTCACTGGCTTCCGTCCTTGTGGGCCTTCTGGCCGACCTGCGCCGGGCGGGCCATGGTGTAGGCGTCGGCGTCGGAGGGTTGGTAGTACTTGCGCCGCAAGCCGATCCGGACGAAGCCGTGTGCCTGGTAGAGCGCGATGGCGGCGGCGTTGTCGGTGCGCACCTCGAGGTAGACCGGCGCGGTGAACTCGTCGGCGATCGCGAGCAGGGCGCGCAGCAGCGCCTTGCCGATGCCCTGGCCCTGCCAGGCCGGGTCGACGCCGATGGTGTGCACGCTGGCCTCGGCGTCGCGCATGGTGCCGAGCACGGAGATGCCCGCGTAGCCGACGAGGCCGACGCCGTCCGCGAAGGCCCCGAAGTACTGGTGGCCGTGGTCGAGCTCGGACCGCAGCATGGACACGGACCAGGGGTCGTCGCCGGCGAAGAGGGTCCGTTCCAGCTCGGCGCAGCGGTCGAGGTCCGCGTAGTCCAGCGGGGCGAGCCGAACCGTCACGGCGCGGTCACCCGTTTGCGGGCGCCGGGCTCGGTGGCGTCGGGCCGTCGCAGGTAGAGCGGGGTCATCGGGCCCGGCTCGGTGTCGAGGTCCGCCGCCCGCACCAGGCCGGCCGGGGTCGGGTACTCGGCGCCGGTGTGCGGCATGGTCAGCGTGTCGACGTAGAGCCTGGTGCCCGCGCGCTTGTTCAATTGTGGGACGTCGGCCGGCTTCGCGACCGCCGGGCCCTCGGTGCGGACACCGTGGTCGTCGTAGGTGGCCCAGTAGAGCTCCTTGCGCCGCGCGTCGATGGTGACGAGCAACGGGCCGCGCTCGAGGGCCGCGATGGCGTCGAGCGTGCAGACCGGGTGGACCGGTATGCCGAGCGCATGGCCGAGCGCGGCCGCGGTGGCCATGCCGGCGCGCAGTCCGGTGAACGGTCCGGGGCCCGCGCCGCAGACGATCGCGTCGAGGTCCTGGAGTCGGCGGCCCGCGTCCTCGAACGCCGCGAGGATGTGCGGGGTCAGGAGCTCACCGTGCGCCTTGGCGTCGACGGTGACGCGTTCGGCGAGCACGTCGAGACGCGCGCCGTTGACGGCGACCACGCCTGCGGTGACCGCGGGCGTGGCGGAGTCGACTGCGAGTACCAGCACGGCCGTCAAGCCTACGTGCTTCTCGTTGTCCGCTCGGCGCTGGTCAGGCCAGCCAGCGGTCGACCACCTCCTCGAGCTCGGCGAGGCGCGTGACGACGGCGTCGGGCTCGACGTCGACGGGCACCTGCTGGTGGGTGGGGATGTCGCTGTTGGGGACGAGGACCGCGCGCATGCCGACGGCCTTTGCGCCACTGATGTCGTCGTAGGGGCGGTCGCCGACATAGACGCAGTCGGCCGGGTCCTCGACGCCGACGGCGGTCATGGCGGCGCGGAAGGCCGCGGCGTGCGGCTTGGTGTACTCGAGGTCGCTGCTCCAGACGCGGGCGTGGAACAGGTCGCGTACGCCGTCGCGCTCGAGGACCTCCTCGTGCCAGGCCGCGGGCCACGGTGTGGAGGAGAGGATGCCGATGCGTAAGCCCTTGTCGCGCAGGGCCTGCACGAGCGGGGCGACGTCCGGGTCGGTGTGGGTGGCCTGGTCCCAGAAGGTGCGATAGGCCGCGAACCCGCCGTCGTGCTCGACGGTGTCGGCTGCCGCGAGCACCTGGCCGATGGTGAAGGCCCGATGCTCGTCGCGCGCGAGGCGCCAGGCCGCCTCCTCGGCCTCATGGATGGCCGCCGCGACCCGATCGGCCTGGTCGGCGTCACCGGGGTGCAGCACGTCGGCGTAGCTACGCCAGGCCGCGAGATAGTCGATTGTGAGCCAGGGGGTGAGCGTGCCACCCCAGTCGAAGATCACCGCACGCATGCCCCCAGCCTGACGGTGCCCCACGACAGTCTCAAGCCTTTTGGCCCGGTCCGAACCGAGTTATCCACAACCAGCCCACTTGTCCACAAGTCGATCTTGCATCCCCTCTGGGCCGCCGCCCGCGGGTAAAGTGGATGACGGGGTGCCCCCGGAGAGGGTGGGGGCTTTCGGGGCTCGGGTTCTGCCCGCGCGCGTGCGCGCGAGGAGTTGTTCGGGCAGGTCAGCGGGGTTCTTCGGGACATCGTGGCCGTTCGGGCCGCGTCCTCGGATGATGGGCCGGTGACCCTCCAGCATCTGGCCGGCCGCGGCTGGCTCTACCCGCACGATCCCGACCCCGACAACGTGCAGGGCGGCGTCGCGGTCATCGCCGGGCGTGAGGACAGCACCGTCGTCGACGCGGGGCACAGTCCGGCGCTCGCGAGGAACGTGCAGGCCGCCATGGTCGGGGCGGGGCTGCCGCCCGCCGGCCGGCTCGTCTACACGCACCACCACTGGGACCACACCTGGGGCGGGTGCGCCTGGCCGGACGTCGAGATCATCGGCGACGAGGCGGGCCACGAGCTCCTCACCGAGGAGGCCCGCCGGCCGTGGAGCCATCGCCCCCTGCGTGAACAGGTCGAGGCCAACCCCACCTGGCCGCCGGTTACGACTGGTACTTCGGCAGCCACCTGGAGCCGGCCCGCGGCCGCCGGCCGTAACGTGGCGGGCATGATCCGCGGTGTTCTCCTCGACTTCTCCGGCACTCTCTTCCATCTCGAACCCGGGGCTTCCTGGGGCGAGGAGCTCTCGCAGCTCAGCGACGCCCAACGGGACCAGCTGACCCGCGTCGTGACGACGTGGTCGCCGAACGGCACGAAGGATCTGCCGCCGGACTTCGCCGACGAGTGGGCGCGCCGCGACCTCGATCCCGCCCTCCACCGGCGGGTCTACCTCACCGCGCTCGCGCGAAGCGGGGTCGAGCTCGGGCCGGGGATGGCCGAGGCCGCCTACGCACGCGTCCTCGACCCGACCGCCTGGCAGCCCTACCCGGACACGGTCGCCGCGCTGCGCCGGCTGCGGACCGCCGGGATCCCCGTCGCCGTGGTCAGCAACATCGCCTGGGACATCCGGGACGTGTTCGGCCGGCACGGCGCGGCGGACCTCGTCGCCGAGTTTGTTCTGTCCTATGTGGAGGGTTCGATGAAGCCGGACCCGAAGATCTTCCTCGTGGCGTGCCAGCGGATCGGGGTCGCGCCCGAGGACGCGCTGATGGTCGGCGACAGCGCCGAGGCCGACGGCGGCGCGGAGGCAGTCGGCGTGCGGACCGCGATCATCGACGCGCTGCCCACCGCCGACCGGCCGGACGCCCTGGTGTCCACACTGGACAGGTTCGGGGTCTAGTGTCCCCCGCCGGGAGTCTGTTGCTTGAGTCGGCGAGTCCAGGTTTCTGCTGGCAAGGCGCCGGTTCGTCCTCGTACCGGGTTGTACTCGGGCGGACCGGCGACGCCGCCAGCAGGAAGCTGGGCCGGCGAATCGAGTGACGAACTCCCGACTCAGGACACTAGTGTCCTGAGTTGGAGATTCGACACCACCTCCGGCGCCCGCGCGGCGGCTGGCGGCGTTGGCAGAAAGCCCGAGTACGACCCGGTACGAGGACTTCCCGCCGCCTTGCCAGCCACCACGCGGATCACCGGATCTGGCGCCAAACTGCCGACTCAGGACACTAGGTCAGCGGGCGGTCGACCCACGCGCCGTGCGGGATGACGGTCGCCAGGCGGGCGTCGTCCGCGCGGCGTTCCAGGCGGATCAGCAGGTGGTCGGCGGACAGCCGCTCACCGGCGCCCTCACCCCACTCGATCACCACGGCCGCGTCGACCAGGGACGTGTCCAGGTCGAGGTCGTCGAGCTGGTCGAGGTCGCCGCCGAGCCGGTAGGCGTCCACGTGCACGAGCGGGATCCCGCGACCGCCGGGCGCCGGCCGGTGCTCGCGCGCGATGATGAAGGTCGGGGAGCTGACCCGGCCGGCCACGCCGAGACCCTCGGCGATTCCCTTGGCCAGCACGGTCTTCCCGGCACCGAGCGGTCCGGCGAGCAGCACGAGGTCACCGGCCTCGAGCACCGCGCCGAGGCCGCGGCCGAACCGCAGGGTGTCCGACACCTCGGGCAGCTCCACGGTCGTCACCGGCGCCACCACTTGCGCCGGTCGTGCTCCGGGTCGCCGAACGCGCACTGCTGCAACAGCATCACCAGGTGGTCGTTGATGAGCTGCGGCTGCTCGAACATCGCCATGTGCCCGCCGCCGCGCACCCGAACCAGCTCGGCGTCCGGCAGCTCGACCGCGATCCGCTCGGCGTGCGAGAACGCGGTCATCCGGTCGGCGTCGCCGCTGATCACGAGCACGTGTGCGTGCTTGAGGCCGGCGAGCGCGGCGTAGCGGTTATGCGTGCCGAGCGTGCCGATGAAGTCGGCGAGCACCCGCACCGGCGTCGCGTCGAGCAGCTCCAGCAGGAAGTCGACGAGCGACGGGCTGACGTCCTTGGACCCGAACGCGAGCGAGCGCACCGCCCGCCGGGTGAGCTGCCCGCCGGCCGCGCGGACCAGCTCGACCATGCCCGGCTGCCAGTCGGCGAGCCTGCCGATACCCCTGGTCAGCGGGTTGTACCGGGACAGCAGCGGCCGCGGCAGACCGCTCTTGCCGACCTCGCCGGCCGAGGTGCCGATCAGCGCGACGCCGCAGACCTGCTCGGTGAACAGCTCCGGCCGCTGCTCGGCGAGCGCCATGATCGTCATGCCGCCCATCGAGTGTCCGACCAGGACGGTCGGGCCCACGATCCCCGCCTTGTCGATGACCTCGCCGAGGTCGAGGCCGAGCTGGTCGATGGTGCTGGACGCCTCGTTGGCCCGGCCGGAGTCGCCGTGGCTGCGGTGGTCGTAGAGGACCTGGCGCACGCGCGGCTCGGTGAGCTGGGCGAGCGCGCGGCGCTGGAAGTGCCAGGAACGCCGGGACAGCGCGAAGCCGTGCACGAAGACGACGGTGAGCTCCGGCTTGCCGCCGTCGGCGGGGTCGACCTCCTCGACCGCCAGCTCGATGCCGTCGTCGGTGATCACTGTGTACGTCCGGTCGGGGCGCAGGCGGCCGAGCGGCTCGCCGGCGTACGGGTCGTCGGGGTCGTGGCGGCGGCGGGAGACGCCGACCGCGATGGCGGTGCCCGCGGCCGCGACGCCGATCGCGGTGCCGATCACCGCGCCGACCTTCTTGGACACCGTCACCGGGCGCCCCGGTAGGTCCGCGTGACCCGCGGCCGGTACATGCCGGTGACGATCTCGTAGTCGATGGTGCCGATCGTGTCGGCCCACTCGGTCGCGGTCGGCGCGCCTCGGTCACCGGCGCCGAAGAGGACGACCTCCGCGCCGACCGGCACGTCGTCGTCACCGCAGTCGACCACGATCTGGTCCATGCACACCCGGCCGACGACCGGCCGGCGCCGGCCGGCGAGCCACACGTCCATCCGGCCGGACAGCAGCCGCGGCACGCCGTCCGCGTAGCCGACGGGCACGAGTGCGACGGTGGTGTCCCGCGGTGCGGTCCAGATCTGCCCGTACGAGACCGACTCGCCCCGCGCGATCCGCTTGGTGAGCGCGACGGACGAACGGAACGTCAGCACCGGGCGGAGGTCCTCCTTGCCCGGCAACGGGTTCAGCCCGTACATGGCGATGCCGACGCGGACGAGGTCGAAGTGCAGGTCGGGCCGGTTGAGCGTGCCGGCCGAGTTCGCGAGGTGCCGCTTGGGATCCAGGCCGGCGTCGGTCGCGATGTCGTACGCCTGCTGGAACCTGCGTGCCTGCGCGTCGACGGACGGGTGGCCGGGCTCGTCGGCGCAGGCGAGGTGCGACCAGATGGCGACGACCTCCGCGCGGCCGTCGGCCTGGGCCTTGGCGGCGGTCTCGACGAGGTCGGGCCACTCGTCGGCGGGGCAGCCGTTGCGGGAGAGCCCGGTGTCGATCTTGAGGTGGACCCGCGGGTGGCCCGCGTCGAGGATGGCGCCGAGCTCGCGGACGCTCGAGGCGGTGAGGTCGACGCCGGCGGCGATGCCAGGCGCGTAGTCCCGGTCGGCGGCTTCGAGCCAGCTCAGGATCGGGGCGGTGATGCCGGCGTCGCGCAGGACGAGGGCCTCGGCGAGCGAGCACGAGCCGAGCCAGGTGGCGCCGGCCTGGAGCGCGGCACGGGCGACCTGAACCGCGCCGTGGCCGTAGCCGTCGGCCTTGACGACGGCCATGGTGGCGGCCCCGGACGCAGCGGCCCGGCCGGCGAGCAGGGTGACGTTGTGGCGCAGGGCATCGAGGTCGACGACCGCCTCGGCCCGCGGTGGATGAACAGCCATGACGTGGCCAATGTTTGCACAGCCCCGGGCGCCGGGTTGTGCACAGGCAGCTCTCAGCGGCGGCCGAAACCGTCGGTGTGGCCTGGCAGGGTTGAAACCGGGGGGTCCCCAGGGCCGTGCGAATGGGCCGTTCGTACGGGTCAGGGGTTGCGGGTCGCTCGGGCGGAGCGTATTGCGTCGGGGATCGTGTGCAGGATCGCTGAGGCCGGGGCCGGGGCGTCGGCCGCGGCCAGCACGCCCGCTCGTTCGTGGATCCAGGCCGCGCAGCCCGTCGCCAGCCACGGGTCCAACCCGGTTGCCAGCATGGCGCCGACCAGGCCGGACAGCACGTCGCCGGAGCCCGCGGTCGCCAGCCAGGCCGACGACGCCGGGTTCACCAGCACGCGGCCGCCGGGATCGGCGATCACCGTCGTGTGGCCCTTCAGCAGGACGACGCTGTCCAAGCGCCGGGCCAGGGCACGCGCCGCCTCGGGGCGGTCGTCGCCCAGCTCGATGCCCAGCGGCTCGGCGATGCGGGCGAACTCGCGGTCGTGCGGGGTCAGGACCACCGCGGCGTCCGGCTCGCGGCGGTCCCACAGCGACGGGTCGGCGGCCAGCAACGTGATGCCGTCCGCGTCGACGCAGGTGGGGACGCCGTCCGACAGCACATCGGCCACAACGTCCCGACCGGCCTGGCCCGTGCCGAGGCCCGGGCCGACGATCCACGCCTGCACCCGACCGGCGTCCTCCACCGAACCCGTCGCCACGACCTCCGGCCAGCGGGCGCGGACACCGTCCGCCGCCCAGCCGGCGTAGCGCACCATCCCGGACGTCGCCAGCACCGCCGCCCCGCAGGACAGGACCGCCGCCCCGGGATACGTCGCCGAACCCGCGGCCACACCGGTCACGCCCTGGCTGTACTTGTCGTCGCCCGGACCGGGGACCCGCCACATCCGGCCCACGTCGGACTGCTCCAGCACCACGAGCGACGGCTCGTCCAGCCACGGCCCGAGGCCGATGTCCACCAGGTGCACGGTCCCGGACCGGACCGCGCCTTCGGCCAGCACGTGCACCGGCTTGCGCGCGCCGAACGTCACGGTCACGTCCGCGTGCACCGCGGGGCCTCGCGCCGCGCCCGTGTTCGGGTCGACGCCGCTGGGCAGGTCCACCGCGAGCACCGGCGCCTCGACCGCCTCGACCAGCTCCGCCGCCGGCGGGCGCAGCGGGCCGCGGGCCGACAGCCCCACGATCCCGTCGATCACCAGGTCGGCACCACCGAGCGCGGACGCCACCGGAGGTGTCGCACCCTCGGCGGGGACGACCCGACCACCGGCCCGCCGCAACGCCGCCAAGCCCTCCGGATGCGCCTTGTCCGGCGACAGCAACAACGCCGTCACCGCGACCGCCCGCCGGCGCAGGAAGTACCCGGCCCACAACGCGTCCCCGCCGTTGTTGCCGGCGCCGACCAGGAGCACGACCCGCCGCCCGGCCACCGCGCCGGTCAGCGACCGCAGCATCGCTGCTGCCTGGACGGCCACCCCGAAGGCGGCCTTGCGCATCAGCGCACCCGGAGGCGTCCGCGCCAGCAGCTGGTCCTCGGCGGCCTTGACCTGCTCGGTCGTCCACACCCCGCGCACGGCGCTACTCCACCGTCACCGACTTCGCCAGGTTCCGCGGCTTGTCCACGTCGTACCCGCGCGCCCTGGCGATCTCCGCGGCCAGCACCTGCAGCGGCACCGTCGACACCAGCGGCTGCAGGAGCGTCGGCACGGCGGGCACCTCCACCAGCTCGTCGGCGAACGGCCGCACGGTCTCGTCACCCTCCTCGGCGATCACGATCGTGCGCGCGCCCCGGGCCTGGATCTCCGAGATGTTCGACAGCAGCTTCGCGTGCAGCACCGCGCGCCCTTTGGGCGACGGCATCACCACGACGACCGGCAGACCTTCCTCGATCAGCGCGATCGGCCCGTGCTTGAGCTCACCCGCCGCGAACCCCTCGGCGTGCATGTACGCCAGCTCCTTGAGCTTGAGCGCGCCCTCCAGCGCCACCGGGTAGCCGACGTGCCGGCCGAGGAACAGCACCGCCTTCGCGTCGGCCAGCGACCGGCCCAGCGACCGGACTTTCTCCACCGTGCCGAGCACCCGGCGCACCTGCTCGGGCATCGCGGCCAGCTCGTCGAACTCGCGGGCCACCTCGTCCGGGTACTTCGTGCCGCGGGCCTGCGCCAAGGCGAGTCCGACCAGGTAGTTCGCCGCGATCTGGGCCAGGAAGGTCTTGGTCGACGCGACGCCGACCTCCGGGCCCGCGTGCGTGTAGAGCACCGCGTCGGACTCGCGCGGGATCTGCGCGCCGTTGGTGTTGCAGACCGCGAGGACCCGGGCCTTCTGCTCACGCGCGTGCCGCACGGCCTCCAGCGTGTCCGCGGTCTCGCCGGACTGGGACACGGCGACCACCAGCGTGTCCCGGTCGAGCACGGGGTCGCGGTAGCGGAACTCCGAGGCCAGCTCGACCTCGACGGGCAGCCGGGTCCAGTGCTCGATGGCGTACTTCGCGATGAGGCCCGAGTGGTACGCGGTGCCGCAGGCGACCACGAACACCTTGTCCACGTCGCGCAGGTCCTGGTCGGACATGCGCTGCTCGTCGAGCACGATGCGACCGCCGTTGAAGTGCCCGCGGAGGGTGTCGGCGAGCGCCTCGGGCTGCTCCTCGATCTCCTTGAGCATGAAGTACTCGTAGCCGCCCTTCTCGGCGGCCGAGAGGTCCCAGTCGACGTGGAACGGCCTGCTCACCGCGTCCTCGCCGCGGAAGTCGGTCACGTGGTAGCCGTCCCGGTTGATCGTAACGACCTGGTCCTGGCCGAGCTCGACGGCGTCGCGGGTGTGCTCGATGAACGCGGCCACGTCGGATGCGACGAACGTCTCCCCTTCGCCGATGCCGACCACGAGCGGCGAGGACCGGCGCGCGGCGACGATCACGTCCGGCTGATCGACATGGGTCACCACCAGGGTGAACGCCCCGTCGAGGCGCCGGCAGACGGCCCGCATGCTGGCCGGCAGGTCACCGGCGGTGCCCTCGGCCCCGTCGACACCGTCGTAGGCGCGGGCGACCAGGTGGGCGACGGTCTCGGTGTCGGTGTCACTGGCGAACTCGACGCCGGCGGCCTCCAGCTCGGCGCGCAGCGCGGCGAAGTTCTCGATGATCCCGTTGTGCACCACCGCCACCCTGTTGGCAGCGTCCCGGTGCGGGTGCGAGTTGCGGTCCACCGGCGCGCCGTGGGTGGCCCACCGGGTGTGCCCGATGCCGGCGGTGCCGGCGAAGGCGTCCCGGCCGACCTCCGTCAGCCGGTCCTCCAGGTTGCTCAGCCTGCCGGCCTTGCGTTCGACCGCGAGCCGACCCTGACCTGCGAGTACGGCCACACCGGCCGAGTCGTACCCGCGGTACTCGAGCCGTCGCAGCCCGTCGAGGACCACGTCGAGCGCCGGGCGATGCCCTACATATCCCACGATTCCGCACACACCGACGAGCGTAACGAGGTCGGGTGAGGCCGCCGGTAGGGCCTTCGGCCCTCGATCTCGATAGGGTCAACGACCATGGCGAACAAGGCGAAGCACCTCGCTGAGGAGTTGTCCCACAAGGGGCCGCACCGGGTGCTGCGCGGTGACCTGGCCCTCGTCGGCCTGCCGGGCGTGGTGTTCACCCCGACGGCGGGACTCGGGCTGCCGGCCGTCGCGTTCGGGCACGGGTGGCTGCAGCCGCCGGAGCGCTACCTCGGTCTGCTGCGCCATCTGGCGTCGTGGGGCGTCGTGGTGGCCGCGCCGGCGACCCAGCGCGGGCCGCTCGCGTCGCACCGGCTGTTCGCGGCCGACCTGCGCACGGCGCTGGACGTGTGCGTCGGGGTGCGCCTCGGCGACGGCGAGATCAGCGTCGACCCGGCGCGACTGGGGCTCGCCGGCCACTCGGTGGGTGGCGGGTGCGCGGTGCTGGCGGCCGCCGACGACTCGCGCGTGCGGGCGGTGGCGACGCTGGCGGCGACGCAGACGAAGCCGTTCTCGACGGACGCGGCCGCGCGCTGCCGGATGCCGTCGTTGCACCTGGCGGCGGGTCAGGACGTGGTCGCGCCGGCCGTCGGGCACGCCGGGCTGATCGCGTCGAACTGGGGCGGTTCCGCGCAGCTCCGGACCGTGCCGAAGGCGAGCCACCTGGGCTTCACGGAGGGGCGGCACTGGTCGAACCTGGTGCTGCCGGGCAAGTCCGAGCATGCGACGCAGCGGTTGTCGCGGATCCTGCTGACCGCGTTCTTCCTGGTCCACCTGGCCGGCGAGAACCGGTTCCAGCCGCTGCTGGACGAGGACATCAAGGGCGCCGTGATCGAGACCGAAGAGGACGAACTGGTGCGCTGAGGCGGCGCCGTGGCCTCCGGCTCCGGTTCCAACGCTACCGCAGGCCACCGACAACTTCGGCGAGCGCAGAAGCCACTTGTGGACAACCCTCCGGGGGACCCCCGGTTTCAACTCTACGGGCGGGCACCGACAGTTCCGGCCCGCACAGAGGTCCCCTGTGGGCAACTCGCCGGGGGACCCCCGGTTTCAACGCTACCCGGGCGCACCGACGGTTTCGGTCGGCGCGGGCGGCGCCTGTGGGCAAGTCGGGGCCGGCGGGTCGTGACGCGCGAACGGCGCCTCCCCTGTTTCGGGAAGGCGCCGTTCGCGACCACTAACGCTTCGGGGCGGACTTGTTGGTCTCGCCCGGGTCTCGGCCCACGACGCCGCTGAAGTTGGCCGCCGGGTCGGCGTCGTCGAAGAGTTGGCCGGTCGTGCGCCACTTGCTCTGGCGGGTCTGGTCGCCGCCGCCCTGGCCGGCGCCCATGCCGCCCATCGGCATTCCGCCCATCGCGCCCTGCCCGGAGGCGCCACCACCGGCACCTCCACCACCGGCACTCGCGGCCGCCGCGCGCTGGTCGCCGCCGGTGTCCGGGGAGCCAGCGCCGACCATGGTGCCCGGCTGAGGACCACCGGTGGAGCTGCCCGGGGTATCGGCGCCGCCGAAGGAGCCGCCACCCCCACCACCGCCGGGGGAGCCACCTCCGCCACCACCGGCGTCGCCGCCGGCGTCGCCGCCGAAGCTCGACGGGGTCGGCACGTCCGGCAGGGACGGGCGCGGCGTGGACGGCACATCGGGCACGTCCGGCAGCTCCGAGTCCGGCCCGAAGTCCACGTCGTAGCTGGCCGGGGTGCCGTCGTCGACGGTCATCTTCAGCCGGTCGGTCGGGCCGGGCACCTGCTCGAGCGTGATCGCGGCGTCGCCGTCCTGGATGACGGCCTTCCCGTCCTCCGCCCGGATCACCCCCTCCTCGGGCTGCTCACCCGGGTCGTCGGTCCAGTCGACCACGTACTCCGACGGGTCTCCCTCGCCGTCGTCGACGGTGACCTTGCTGCGGCCGCTCGAGTCCGGCTGGCCGACGGTGATCGTGCGGTTGCCGTCCTTGATCGTCACTTCCTTGGGCGCGCCCGGCGTACCCGCGCCCGGAACACCGGAACCCGGCAGGCCGGTACCCGGCATTCCGGAGCCCGGCCCACTCGTCCCCGGCAGCGGTACCGCCGGCACTCCACCCGGACCGGTGCCCGGGGTGCCGGACGGGCTGGTCTCGCCGGGACCGCCCGGCGAGCTGCCCGGCGGCACCTGGCCGGGGCCGGCGAAGGACGGGTCGGTCGTGCCGGACGGGTCCGTGCTGCTCGGCGGCATCGGGACCTCCGGCGGCGTGGGCGGAGGCGGCGGCGAGACACTGCTCGGCCCGCCGGGACCACCCGGGCCGCTCGGCGGCGGCGTGCTCACCGGCGGCGGCGTCGACGACTCACCCGGCCCGCTGGAGCCCGGCGGGTTGCTGGTCGA
>NZ_WHTD01000128.1 GCF_009379765.1 Actinophytocola sp.
CAGCAGCGCGGCGAGCACCTCGCGTTCGCCGATCTTGGGGTTGGCCAAGCACCACATGACAGGCATCCCGTCCCCGGCGCACACCAGGTAGAGCTTCAGCCCCAGTAGTACCGGGAATGGGAGGCGCAGTAGCCGTAGCCGCGTTGGAGAAAAGCCCAAGTACATCCAGTACGAGCGGCTTTCCTCCGCCTTGCCAGGAACCATGTGGATCCACAGCGGACGCAAAGGCACAGGATCACGCGACACTAGTTGACGCAGGTGCCGTCGGCCACTGGGGGTTGCCGGGCGGGGTGCGGGGCGAGGTCGAGCAGGGGCGACCCGGTGAGGGGGTTGTCGCCGGGCCGGTAGTCCGCGCCGAGCAGCACGGTCACCTGGCCGGCGGGGATGTTCGCGGCCTCCTCGACCTGGGTGTTCCCGCCGAGCGCGGCGGCGACCGCGGTCCCGTTGGCCTGCTCGCCCGCGGCGTGGTTGACCACCGTGGTGGCGCGGGCGTCGGCGTTGTCGACGTCTCCGATGCGGAACCCCTTCTCGCTGAGGGTGTCCGCGACGCCTGCGGCAAGCCCGGTCACCCCGGCCGCGTTGCGCACGTCGACGGTGATCTCGGCGGGGGAGGCCGGGTCATCGGCCGGGCTGTCGGCGCCGGTCGGTGCCGCGTCCGGGATGACCCCTTGCACGAAGCGTTTGACCTCGTCGGGGTCGATCTCGACCGCTGAGCCGTCCTCGGGTGTGTCGAGGGCGACGGTGCCGTACGGGATGGTCTGGAAGCTGAGGTTGCCACCGGTGAGCTCGGTCATCTGCTGAGCGAACTCGACGACGTTCCAGCCCTTGTCCAGCACCACCGACTTCGACACGGCGTCCTGGAGCTTGTCGAGGGTGTCCGAGCCGGGCGCGAGCGTGTCCTGGGAGACGACCTTCTTGGCCATGCCGGACAGGAAGACCTGCTGGCGGGCGACGCGGTCGAGGTCGCCGTTGGGCAGCCCCTTCCGTTGCCGGACGAAGGCCAGCGCCGGTGCCCCGGACAGGGTCTGCCGGCCGGCGGGGAAGTCGGCCCCGGAGAAGCGGTCGCGCACCGGCTCGTTGAGGCAGACGTCGATGCCGCCGACGGCCTTGGTGATGTCGAAGAAGCCCAGCAGGTTCACCTCGGCGTAGTGGTCGACGGTCACGCCGGTCAGCCGCTGCACGGTGGCGATCAGGTTCTTGGCGCCCTGCTCGTTGGAGCGCACCTCGAGCTCGGCCTGGTTGGTCAGACCGTCCCCGCGCAGCGCGCTCAAGGTGGTGTTCTTGGCCCGCGAGTACGCCGAGTTGATCTTGTGGGTGCCGTAGTCCGGGATGTCCACGTACGAGTCCCGCGGGATGGAGATGCCGACCGCCTTGCCGCCCTCGACCGGGATGTGGACCAGGATGATCGTGTCGGTGTTCAGCACCCCGTCGGCCTCGCCCGCGTTGAGCGTCGCGAGCTGCTCGTCGGACAGCGGGTTGCCCTTCGCGTCGGTGCGGCTGTCCATCCCCACCAGCAGGATGTCCATCGCGCCGTCCAGTGGTTCGGCACCCGGGTCGCCGCCCGCGATGACGTCGACCGTGGTCAGGTCCTCGGTGAAGCCGGCCAGCTGCACCCAGTAGTACCCGGTCAGCGCCAGCACGAGGGCCGCCACCAACCCGAGCACCGTCTTCGTGCCGGTCAGCGCGACCTTCCTGCCCCCTCCGGTCCGGGAGGGTGTGCGGACCCGTGGGCCGGCGAAGGGGTCCATGTCCGATGGACCTTGCCGGACGCCCTGAGCGGCGGGGGCCGCCACCTTCCGCAACGGAACGTGTCGAGCGCCTGACCGTGGGCCGGCGTGGGCACGCCGGCGGTAGCGATCGGTCTCCGGCACGTGCTTCCTCACGCCTGACTCCCTGTCGCTCCGACCGCGGTCCGGCCTCCCTGTCATGAATCACACGTATGCGGACGCCGGTCGGTTTCCGGAAATCTAGGTTGGCGGTGTGCTCGGCCGTGCCGCCGAGGGCGAGGCGGGCCTCGCCGCGGCCGTCGAGCTGGCCGAGCGGACCGGACAGCTGTGGTCCGCAGCGTGGTCGGAGTTCGCGCTGGCGCTGTCCTACCTCAACCGCCCCGCGACACATGCCGCCGCACTCGACGCGCTGCGGCGCGCCCTCGAGCGGTTCCGCGGCGAGCACGACGCCCTGTACAGCCTGACCGTGCTCTACCCGGGCGCGCCCGCGCTGACGCTCGCCGGCCACCCGCGGCGTGCGGCCCGGCTGCGTGCCGCCTGGCCCGCTACGCCATTCGCGCCGGCCTCGTGGAGCCGTGACGCCACGAGCTCCGACGGTGTCAGGACAGTCGGATCCTGGGGTCCAGCACGGCGTAGAGCAGGTCCACGACGATGTTGGCCACGACGACGAAGACCGCCGCCAGCAACACGACGGCGATGATCACCGGCTCGTCGGAGTTCGTCACCGCCTGCACCGACATCCGGCCCAGCCCGTTGAGCCCGAAGACCTGCTCGGTGACGATGACGCCGCCGAGCAGGGTCGCCACGTCGATGCCGAACTGCGTCACGATGGGGATCAGCGCCGCGCGCAGACCGTGCCGGTAGGTGACCCGGCTCTCCCGCAGCCCCTTCGCCCGTGCGGTCCGGATGAAGTCCTCGCCGAGCGTCTCGATGAGCTGGCCGCGGGTGAGCCGCACGTAGACGGCCATCGTCGCGACCGCGAGGGTGACCCACGGCAGGATCAGGTGCACGGCCCACTGTGCGGGATCGTCGGTGAGCGGCACGTACCCAGCGCCGGGGAAGAAGCTCACACCCGCGACGTGGAGTCGGTAGAACAGGAAGTACAGCAACAGCAGTCCGAGCACGAAGGTCGGGAACGACAACCCGAGCAGCGCGAACAGTGTCGCGCCGCGGTCGAGGACGCTGCGCGGGCGGGTCGCGGAGAGCACGCCGATCAGCACGCCGCACAGCAGCCAGATGACCGCCGCGCCTGTCGCGAGCGACGCGGTGACGGGGAACGCCCGGCCGATGAGCGTGGTGACCGGTTCGTGGCTGTAGTAGGAGTAGCCGAGATCGCCGTGCAGCAGCCTGCCGACGAAGTGTCCGTACTGGACATAGATCGGCTGGTCCAGACCGAGCTGGTGGGTCACCGTGTGGACGAGCTGCTGGTTCTGTGCGGCGAACTTGCCGAGCAGGAGCTGCGCCACGTCGTGCGGGGCGATGAAGAAGATCGCGAAGACGATGACGCTGATCAGCCACACCACGAGCACGCCGGTGAGCAGGCGACGGATCAGGAAGCGCAGCACGGTGGATCACCTCCTGGCCGCGAACAGCCGCTCGGTGCGCGGGTCGAGCGCGTCCCGCACGCTGTCGCCGAGGAGGTTGAACGCGAGCGTCGTGAGGATGAGGGCAAGGCCGGGGAACACGAGGAACCACCAGGCGACCTGGTAGAAGGTCTGCGCGTCGCTGATCATGTTGCCCCAGCTCGGGGTGGGCGGGATGATCCCGACCCCGAGGTAGGACAGGGTCGCCTCGAACACGATCGACACGGGGATCAGCAGCGTGGTGTACACGATCACCGGGGCGATGAGGTTCGGCAGCACGTCGACGAACATGATCCGCAGGTCGCCGGCGCCCAGCGATCGCGCCGCCTCGACGTACTCCTTCTCCCGGATGGCGAGGGTCTGGCCGCGAACGATGCGCCCGACCGCCGCCCAGGAGAAGAACGCGATCACCGCGATCTCGATCAGCTCGCTCGGACCGACCACGGTGACCAGCGCGATGGCGAACAGCAGGAACGGGAAGGACAGCACGACATCCATCAGCCTGGCCAGCACGGAGTCCACCGCGGGACCGAGGTATCCCGCGCACAGACCGACGACCACGCCGATCGCCACGGCGGCGACGGCCGCGCCGACGCCGACCGCGAGCGAGACCTGGCTGCCGTGGATGATGCGGACCAGGATGTCGCGGCCGAGGTTGTCGGTGCCCAGCCAGTGATGTGCGCTCGGCGGCATGGGCAGCCCGTCCGGCGTGATCCCGTTGACCCGATCCTGTTGGGTGGGGCCGTATCCGACCAGCGCGCTGATCGGCCGCGCGAAGATCGCCACCAGCACGAGGATCAGGATGAACACCGAGCACCCGATGGCGACCCGGTCGCGGCGCAGCCGGGCCCAAGCCAACTGCCACGGGCTACGTCCCTCCACGGGCCGGTCCGGGACCGGACCGGCGACCGTCTCCTGAAGCTCCGATGTGGACATTCGTGGCCTCCCCTCACGCCACCCGGCCGGCCGCCAGGTCGTCGCCGGGCACGACCGGGAAGTGGCACGCGGTCACATGGGTGGACGGATCGTCGAGGCGGGACACCAGGTCCGGGTCCTCGCCGGCGCAGCGGGGCTGAGCCTTGGGACAGCGGGGATGGAACCGGCAGCCCGACGGTGGGTTGACCGGTGACGGCACGTCGCCGGACAGGATGATGCGCTGCCGGCGGTCGGCGAGGTCCGGGTCGGCGACGGACGCCGCGGAGAGCAGCGCGGCGGAGTAGGGATGCCGCGGCCCGGCATACAGCTGGTCGGCCTCGGCCTGCTCCACGATCTTGCCGAGGTACATCACCGCGACCCGGTCGCTTACGTGCTCGACCACCGACAGGTCGTGGGCGATGAACACGTAGGTGAGGCCGAGCTCGTCCTGCAACCTCTCCAGGAGGTTGATGACCTGCGCCTGGATCGACACGTCGAGCGCGGACACCGGTTCGTCGCACACGATCAGCTTCGGCCGCGACGCCAGGGCGCGGGCCACCCCGATGCGCTGCCGTTGCCCGCCGGAGAAGTCGGCGGGAAACCTGTTGTAGTGCTCCGGGTTGAGCCCGACCAGCTCCATCAGCTCCTGGACCCGGAGCTTGCGTGCCGGACCGTCGGCCAGCCCGTG
Source organism: Actinophytocola sp. (assembly GCF_009379765.1). GTDB lineage: Bacteria > Actinomycetota > Actinomycetes > Mycobacteriales > Pseudonocardiaceae > Actinophytocola. The sequence continues at coordinate 4,914 of NZ_WHTD01000128.1, forward strand.
GATCGCGAACGGGTCGCCGATGATCGATCCCACCCGACGGCGCGGGTTGAGCGAGCCGTACGGGTCCTGGAAGATCATCTGGATGTCCCGCCGGATCGGGCGCATCTGCCGGCGGGACAGGGTGGAGATGTCCTGGCCCTCGAAGGTGACGGTGCCGGCGGTCAGCGAGTGGAGTCGGGTGATGCACCTGGCCAGCGTCGACTTGCCGCAGCCGGTCTCGCCGACCAGACCCAGGGTCTCGCCCCGGCGCACCTCCAGGCTGACCCCGTCCACCGCGCGGACCGACCCGATCTGTTTCTTGACCACGATTCCCTGCCTGATGGGGAAATGTTTGACGACGCCGTCCAGGCGTAGCAGGACGTTCGGATCACTCACCGTCCACACCTCCCGTCTGTCCCCGATGCCGGCCGGCCCGGTCGGCGGCGTCGTCGCGTTCGGCGTCCACCGGCTCGCCGAACCCGACCAGGTACTCCGGCAACCAGCAGGCGGACCGGTGGCAGCCCGTACCGATGGCTCGGAGCTCCGGTATGTCGGTGACGCACCGGTCCATCGCGTACCGGCACCGCGGGTGGAACGCGCACCCGCTCGGCACCGCGATCAGGCTGGGTGGTTGGCCCCTGATCGGCCGGAGCTGCCCGCGCGCACCAACCGCGGCCGGGATCGACTCGAGCAAACCCTTGGTGTACGGGTGATGCGGCTCGTAGTAGGCGCTCCGCCGCGGCGCGACCTCGACCACCTTGCCCGCGTACATCACCAGCACCGTGTCGGCGATGTCGGCGACCACCCCGAGGTCGTGGGTGATCACGATCAGGGCGGTGCCCAGCTCGTCACGCAGCCGTGCCAGCAGATCCAGGATCTGGGCCTGCACGGTCGCGTCCAGCGCGGTCGTCGGCTCGTCCGCGATGATCAGACTCGGCTCGAGCGCCAATGCCATCGCGATCATCGCGCGTTGCCTCATGCCGCCGGAGAACTGGTGCGGGTAGTCGTCGATCCGGGTCTCGGCCTGCGGGATGCCGACCATGCGCAGCAGCTCGATCGCCCGTGCCCTGGCGAGCCGCCTGCCGACGGCGCGGTGCGCCCGGATCATCTCGACGATCTGCCAGCCGACCCGGTAGTGCGGGTGCAGGCTCGACAGCGGGTCCTGGAAGATCGTCGAGATTTGCGCGCCGCGTACCGCGCGCAGTTCCTCGGCCCGCGTGGCCAGCAGGTCGCGGCCGTGGAACAGGGCCTGCCCGCTCACGTCGGCGCCACGGGTCAGGCCGAGCAGGGTCTGGGTGCACACGGTCTTCCCCGACCCGGACTCGCCGACGATGCCCAGCGTCTGCCCGGCCTCGACGTCGAAGGACACCCCGCGGACGGCCTGGACCAGGCCGTCCGCGGTCGGAAACGTGACTCTCAGGTCGCGCACCGCCAACAGGCTCATCGCGCTACCCGCTCAGCTGTTCGGGCTCAGCCAGACGTTGGTGTAGTCGTACTGCACCGAGAGCGGCCAGAAGATCGCGTTGTGCACGCGGGTCGACCGCACCAACGGGGTGGACTGGGTCTGGAACGGGATGAGCGGGGCGTCCTTCATGATCTGCACGTCGGCGGCGTGCAGGGCCGCGCCGGTCTCGGTCTCGTCGGTGGCGGCGAGCGCGGTGTCGATGTCGGCGTTGACCTTGTCGTTGTTGTAGTCGCCCCAGTCGGTCGACCCGGGACCATAGGTCCGTCCGTCGAACAGCGGCTCGACGATCGCCCGGCCGTTGTTGCCGTACCAGTCGGGTATCCAGCCGGGCTCGGAGATGTCCCACACCCCGGACTTGGCCGCGGTCGGGTCGGACAGGTACTTGCCGTAGTAGTCCGACGCCGCCGACGGCTTGCCGACGACCTTCACGCCGCACTTGGCGAAGTCCGCCTGCACCGACTGGTAGACGTCCGGGTGCTTGCCGGAGGTGCGGTACACGTCGGTGAGCGTCAGCCCGTTGGGATACCCCGCCGACGCCAGCATGCTCTTGCACTTCGCCGGGTCACCCTTGTTGTCCTTGGTGGGGTAGGGGTTGATCTTCTCGTAGCCGACGTTCCCGGGCGGGATGACCTGGTTCAGTGGCGTGTTCAGCGACGGCCCGCCGTAGATCTGGCCGAGCGCCACCTTGTCGACCGCGTACTCCAGCGCCCGCCGCACCGCGACCTTGCCGAGCGCGCCGTGGTTCTTGGGGCTCTGCATGTTGAAGACGAGGAACGGGTTGGTGCTGAAGTCGGGATAGATCCCGAGCCGCGGGTCGGCCGACGAGCGCAGGCCCGGCACGTTCGACGTCGGGACCGTGGTGTCCCATTCCAGGTCTTGCGTGCCGGCCGTGATCTGCTGCTGCACGCCGTTCTCGTCCGGTCCGAGGGTCACCTGGATGTGGTCGACGTACTGGTGCCGCAACGGGTCGGAGCTCTGCTTCCAGGCCAGGTCGCGGTCCAGCGTGTAGGACTGGCTGGGCACGTACTTGGTGATCGAGTACGGCCCGTCGGAGATCGTGTGCTGCCGGAAGCCCGCGTCGTCCGGAAGGTAGGAGAGATACTCCACCGGCGCCGCCGACGAGAACGGCAGGGCCAGGATGTTGGTGAAGTCGCCCGCGGGTGCGGTGAGGCTGAACTGGAGCGTGGACGGGTCGACGGCTCGTATTCCGCTGATGTCGTGGCCGGTGATGAAGGTGCGGAATGCGGCGACATTCTGTGGAACCTTCGCGAAGGCCGCACAGTAGTCCTTCATCCCCAAGATGGTGTCCTCGTAGTAGCCGGGTGCGCCGACGGAGTTCTGTGTCGGGTTGCACAACCGCTTGAACCCGCGCACGAAATCCTGCGCGGTGACCGGACGCGCCGGGGTGGTGTCCCACATTACGTCCGGCCGGAGGTGAATGGTGTAGGTCTTGCCGTCGGAGCTGATGCCGCCATTCGATTTCGTGGGCATCTCGGTGGCCACGTCCGGGACCGCCTGCAATGCTTTGTCCTTGTCCGTCGACGTGGGATAGCTGAACAGCTGACGCGTGAACGTGCGTTCCAGCGAGTAGCTGGTCGTGTAGTACGCCGACGCCGTGTCCAGGTGGTCCACATCGGCATTGCCGACGATCCGTAACGTGCCTCCCTTCGTGGGCTCGCCCACCGCGTTGACGTTCGCTTTCTGGTTGTAGCCATAGCTTCCGCCCTGGTCGCCGGCACCGCCACCGGTGGCGGGTGTGCTCCCGCCGCACGCGGCGACACCGAACGCGAGCAGCGTGCACCCCGACGCTGCGACCAGTCTTCTCTTGAACGCGACCATAGAGCACCTCGCCAATTGTCTCAGCGGGTCCGGACGGCAGTTGCGGCTGCGGCGGGAAGTGCGCTGCGGAGTCGGTTCGATGCCGACTTGGGCTGGGCCCCGTGAAGTAACACGGGCGGAGTCCGTGCACGCGTGCTAGGCGCCGTTCGGGGAGCAATTGTCCCGGGCACGGTATTTAGCGCATTGCGTACGCCATGTTAGTTCGCTCAGCGAGAGCCGGTGTCACCGTTGCCGTATCGTTATGTAATTTTCTTGCGCGGTCGGTCGGCGTTGTCGCATTTTGTCAGATACGTCGGAAACGTGTGTGATGTGCGCACGCGTTTCTTTACATTGTCAATACCTGAGGAGTGAACGTGGTGCCGGTGGGTTGTCGCCTTGCGCGGTGCTTGACCGCGCGACCGGCGGGGGGTCTACTCGAGCGGTGAAGCTGTCCGGGCGGGCGCTCCGGTTGTCGATCTTCATCGGTGAGGGCGACATCTGGCATCACAAGTCGCTGTCCGCCGAGATCGTGCACCGTGCGCACAAGGCCGGTCTGGCCGGTGCGACCGTGATCCGGGGCATCGAGGGCTACGGTGCCACCTCCCGTATCCACACAACCCACCTGTTCCGGCTCAGCAGCGATCTGCCGCTGCTGATCGTCATCGTCGACGCCGAGGACCGGGTCCGGGAGTTCCTGCCGCGGCTGGACGAGCTGGAGATCAGTGGCCTGATGACCCTGGACGAGGTCGACGTCGTGCGGTACGTGGCCGACGAGAAGGGCCGCCGGCGCGGAGCCCGATGACCCGCAGTGAACCCGCTCACACCGGCCCGCTCACACCGGCCCGCTCATCGCCGCGCGCTCTCGGTATCGTCACAGCCGGCGGCGGTGGGGCTCGCCGCTCCGGCCACGGAGAACCGCAGCACCAGTTGCGAACAGTACCTACCCAACCCGGACGACACCCACGCGGCGGGTTCACCACCTTCTCCACCTACGCCGTCGAGATCCGCGGCCTGCTGCACCCCGGCGCCGTCGGTCTCGCCTTCACCTACCTCGCCGGCACCCTGATCGCCGCCCTGATCGCCGTCCTCGCCTGCGTGTGGGCCACCCGCACCGCCGGTGCCCGCGAACGAGCGGCGAGCTGACATGCACCTGACCGGACCCGCACTCCGACTGACCATCTTCATCGGCGACGACGACCGCTGGCATCACCAGCCGCTCCACCACGAGATCGTCACGCGAGCCCGCGACGCCGGCCTGGCCGGCGCCACCGTGCTGCACGGCTGCGAAGGCTACGGCGCCGCCTCCGTCGTCCACACCGACCGGCTGCTCGACCTCGCGGACGACCTGCCCATCGCCGTGATCATGGTCGACACCGAGGACCGCATCCGCGGTTTCCTGCCCCAACTCGACGGCATCGGCACCGATGGCATGATCATCCTCGACGAGGTCGAAGTCCTCCGCTACGTCGCAAAGGCCACGCCGTGACCGCCGTCCTCGTGTTCCTCGGCGCGATGGTCGGCGCACCCCTGCGGTACCTGACCGACCGCCTCGTGCAGTCCAGACACGACAGCCTGTTCCCCTGGGGCACCTTCGGCGTCAACCTCGTCGGCTGCCTCGTCCTCGGCGCGCTCACCGGTGCCGGCACCGCCCTGCCGCAACCCGTGCTCGCGCTCGTCGGCACCGGATGCTGCGGTGCCCTGACGACCCACAGCACGTTCAGCTACGAAACTCTGCGGCTGGCCGACCGGAAGGCCTACTTCTACGCCGCCATGAACGTGACCGTCAGCGTCATCGCCGGACTCGGCGCCGCACTGCTCGCCTTCACCACCACCAGCGCCATCGTCTAGCCGGGTCGACGTAGCGGGCGACCACGACGAGCCCGATCGGCGGCGTCAACCCGAGCCACAACACCACGGACACGCGGCCTGCCGGCGGACTTCTCCCTGGGCGGCAGGCTGGTTTTCGACATCAGCATGTCGCTGGCCGGCTACATCACCGCGGCCCACCAGACCGCGGCCGAGCCGATGGGCAAGGACGGCCTCGCGCCAAGGCGGCCGCCGGACCTGCCGGTCAGCTGGTGAGCGGGTCCGGGGCTCAGCAGCGGTCGCGAGGGGGTAGGCCGGCCACGTTCGTGACGCGGTCGCGGTAGGTGTGTTCGGCGAACGTGACGAACCGTTCGACGTCGGCGACGGTGGAGGCGAGGCCGAAGGAGACCCGGATGGCTCCCGCCGAGGGCAGGCCGATGAGCTCGAGGTACTCGTCGAGGGTGTTCGTCCTGGTGTGGCGCAGGGCTCGTAACGTGTTCGGGCTGAGGCCGAAGGCGTCCTCTCCGACGCCGGGGTTGCAGAAACACCCGGTGCGCAACGAGATTCCGGCTGCCGAGGTCTCGGTGGCGACCAGCCGCTCGTCCACGACCCGGCCGTCCAGGTCCAGGAAGTTGAAGGCGACGGTGCCTCCGCGGGAGCGCGTGTCCAGCGGTCCGTAGACCTCGACCATCGGGCTGCCGTCACCGTGCCGCAACGCCGTGAGGCGGGCCAGGAACCAGCCGGTGAGGCACCGCACCCGGGTGCCGACGACCTCGACGCCGATCCCGTCGAGCCAGTCGAGTCCGAACTGGACGTCCGGAATGGACAGAAAGTTCAGCGTGCCGTCCTCGAAGGCGGCCTCGTCGGGCGCCATGGTGTGCCAGGGCATGCCCACGCTGACCGCCTGGATCGTGCCGCCGGAGAACCAGGGTCGCACCAGCTTGGCCAGCGTGTCCTTCCGCGCGACGAGACAGCCGACCCCGGTCGGGTACCCGAAGAGCTTGTACCAGCTCGCGATGACGAAGTCGGGGTGCACGGCGGACAGGTCGAGCCGGGCCGTCGGAAGGAACGCGGCGGCGTCGAGCAGCACGTCGTACCCGGCCTGCCGGGCGAGGTCGATCCAGTCGAGCGGATGCCGGACGCCGCTGAAGTTGCTCTGCGCCGGATAGGCGAACAGGCCCCGGCGGCCGCGCGCGAGCTCGGCGGCCAGTGTGCCGGTGTCCACCCGCAGCTCAGGCGCCCTGGTGGGGATGTAGGTCGTGCGGGCGTGCCCGCGGCGGGCGAACTCGCGCAGCCCGTTGACCGAGTTGTGGTTGTCGAAGGTCAGTACCAGCCGGGACTTGCGCGAGAACGGGTACGCCTCGCCGACGAGCCGGGCGGCGCCTGTCGCGTTGGCGGTGAAGATGGCGACGTGGTCGGCGGGGTCCGCGTTGAAGTGCCGCAGCACCCGCGCTCTGGCGCGCTCCACCAGGTCCGTGGCGGCCTCGCTGGTCGGGCTCATCGAGTGCGGGTTGCCGAACAGCGTGCCCGCCAGCCGTTCCTCGTGCGCGCGGTACTGCGACCTGGCGGCCAGGCCGGCACCGGTGTAGTCGAGGTAGAGGTGGCCTTGCTCGTCCAGGTACCCGTACTCGGTGCGGCGCAGCTCGTCGAGCCTCCTGGTCCGCTCGTACTCGGGGTTGCCGCGCAGGAACTCCTCCGGCTCGTGGAAGACACCGGCCTCGGCGGTCATCGTGGCGCTCCCACCTTGCGCTGCAGCACCAGGAGCGTCGCCACCCCGAAGGCGAGCGCGAAGCCGCCGAGCAGGGTCCAGTCCAGCCACAGCGGCTTGTCGAAACTGTCCGCATAGGACGCAAGCAGGGGCGGACCGAGTGGGGAGCCGCCGGTGCGCCACAGGTCCGGCAGCTGGGCGGAGTTCCCCAACGCCTCGAAGGCCCACCGGTTGCTCATCGCGTAGCTGAGCCACCTGCCGACCTCGGCCATCACCGGCACCGGCAGCAACGCACCGACGAACAGCACCTGGGGGAAGCAGAGCATCGGCAGCGTCAGCGCGGCCTGCGACGGGTTGCGCACCGCGGCGGCGGCCAGCAGGCCGAGCATCAGCGCACACAGGGAGGCCAGAATGACGGTGAGGAACAGCGACAGGTTCCTGGCCAGGTCGAGCTCGGGTAGCCGGTCGGTCCAGGACAGGAGCGCCAGCAGCAGTGCGTCGACCAGGCACAGCAACGGAAGCAGGGTGGCCACTTTGGACAGCAGGTAGGGGGCCAGGCGCAGTCCCGCCCGCCGTTCTCTGCGCAGGATGGGGAACTCGTCGCAGATCTGGGACAGGCCGTAGGTCAGGCCGAAGAAGAATCCACCGAACGCGATCCAGAACAGGATCATCACGGTCGTGTTCGGGCTCGGGTTCGCGCGGTCGAACGCACCCGGCTCGAACAGCATGAGGAACATCAGCGTGATCATGATCGGTGACCCGATCAGGATCGCGAGGGTCAGCCGGTCCCGCACCAGGAGCTCGAGGTCGCGGGCGGTCAGAAGCCACCACTGGCGTCGCGCCGACCCGCGGCGCCGCACCGGCTCCTGCTCGGGCAGCGGGGTTCCGGCCGGCGGTGTGGGCCACGGCGGCGCCTCGGCATCGAGGGACAGCCGGTCGTAGATCTCCTCGGCGGTGCTCGCGGAGAAGTGCGCCAGCGCTGCGTCCGGCGAGCCCATGAAGGCGAGCCGGCCGCCCTGTGCGAGCACGATCACCTCGTCGCACATGCCGATGTCGCCGGGGTTGTGGGTGGTGAGCACGACCGTGCTGCCGCCGCGCGCGATGTCGCGCAGGTGATGCAGCAGGTCCCGGCCGGTCGCGGGGTCGAGCCCGCTCGTGGGCTCGTCGAGGAACAGCACCCGCGGGTGGGCGAGCAGTTCCACCGCGATGCTTGCGCGCTTGCGTTCGCCACCGGACAGCGTGGCGACGGTCGCGTCCCGACGGTGCCGCAGCCCGAGCGTGGCCAGCACGTCGTCGACCGGGTCCCGGTCGCCGGCGGGCGAGTCGGTGCCGCGCAGCCGCGCCGCGTAGGTCAGGGTCCGGTGCAGCGGCAGGTGCAGATGGACGATGTCGTCCTGCGGCACGAAGCCGACCTCGGCCGGGCACCGTATGCGACCGGCGGTGGGCGCGCGCACCCCGGCGAGTAGTTCGAGCAGGGTGGTCTTGCCGGCCCCGCTCGGCCCGACGATCGCCACGAGCCGGCCCACGCCGATCTCGGCGGTGACCGGATCCAGCGAGAAGCCGCCCTTCCTGGCCGTCCAGGACGCCGCCAGCGCCTGCACCCCGATCTCCTCGGCGACACCGATCCTGCTGCCAGCCATACTCGCCTCCCCAGCCCGAGCCGACGGTTCCCCGGCTCCGGACCGAATCTTCCTCGCCGGCGGCGCGGACAGACAGTCCTGGCGGCCGGCGGCGCCGAACCTTTGCCCACGGCTACGCCATCGTCACTCGACAAGACGGCTACGCCAGGGGGCGACACGGCTACGCCAGGGGGCGACACGGCTACGCCAGGGGGCGACACGGCTACGCCAGGGGGCGACACGGCTACGCCAGGGGACGACACGGCCACGCCAGCGGTCAGGACGGGCGGGCTGGGCGGCGGCGGATCGGGCGGGGGCGGGGGACCTCGCCGTTGTCGGGGACGAAGTAGTCGGGGTAACGCTCCTCGAAGGACACCAAGTGGTCCAGCACCAGGCGAAGGTGCTTCACCATGACCGTCCGGGCCTCCCGCCGGCGGCCGGCGAGCAGGTGGTCGACGATGTCCGCGTGCTGGGCGATCAGGTCCGCGAGCATCGCCGGCTCCGGCAGGCTGAGCATCCGCACCCGGTCCATGTGCGCCTTCGCCGACTGGACCACCGGCCACACGCCCCGGTGGCCCGCGATCTCCAGCAGCGAGCGGTGCAGGTCCTCGTCGAGCTCGAACCAGCGGCGCAGGTCGCCCGCGGTCGCCGCGGCCCGCTGCGCGTCGAGCAGGTCGCGCAGCGCCGCCGCGTCGGTCTCGGTGGCGTGCTCGGTCACGCCGGGCAGCGACGCCAGCTCCAGCGCCTCGCGGATGAACTGTGCCTCGCGCACGTCCTGCGGGCTGATCCTCGACACGTACGTCCCGAGCTGGGGCACCACCTCGACCAGACCGTCGTCGGCGAGTCTGATCAGCGCCTCGCGCACAGGTGTCCGGCTGACGCCGTACTCGCCGGCCAGCTCGTTCTCCGACAGCGCCTGCCCCGGAGCCAGCTCGAGCGAGACGATCGCCTGCCGGATCAGCGTGTAGACCTGGGCCCGCACGCTCCCGCCGCGCGCTACCTGGATCCGTGCCCGCCGCGCCATGTGTCCCCTCTCCGCTCGTGGGAGACCAGTATGGCCAAGACGCCTCGCGAACACGCCCGGCGGCGCTCGCCACGCCGAGTATTCGTCCGTGCCCGCCGCCTCACACGGCCAGCTGCGGGATGCTGCGCACGGCGAGGAACACGCCGGTGCAGACGATCACGCTCGGCGCCAGCACCGGCAGGTTCCGGCCGACCCACCCGAGCCGGCCGCCCGCACCGGCGAGCCGCCGGCCGCCCCTGGCGAGCAGCCACCCCACCGACGACAGGCACACCGCCATCCCGATGCCGTAGGCGATCACGAACACCACGCCGTACGCCGCCCGCCCGGTCGCCTGCGCGCCGAGCAGCACGAGCAGTGCCGACGGGCTCGGCACCAGACCGCCGGCGATCCCGAACCCGACGAGGCCGGTGACCCGACCGTGCCGCTCAGGCCCGTGCCCGTGCCCATGACCATGACCGTGGCTGTGCCCGTGGCCGTGCCCGTGGTTCCGGCGGCGGGCACGGACCACCAGCAGCGCCGCCCCGATCATCGCGATCAGCGCGCCGTGCACCAGCCCGAGCCACGGGTACACCGAGTCGGGTGCGGTGAGCGCCGACGCCGACACCAGCACGGCGAGGACGAACACGCCGAGCGTGTGGGTCGCCGTCACCGACGCGCCCACCACCACCGCGTCACGCAGCGACCCGCGGGTCCCGGACAGGTACAGGGCCATCAGCGTCTTGCCGTGCCCTGGCGTCAGCGCGTGCCCGGCCCCGAGCGCGGCCGCCAGCAGCACGCCGAGCACGGCCGGCAGGCCGCTGCCGCCGAGCATGCCGGCGAACGCGTCACCACCCCGCGGTGGGTCGGTGGCCGCGGCCGCGGGCGCGGGACCGCCGCCTTCCCGCACGTCGAACGACGCGGACGTCACCCGTGTCGGGTCGCCTGCGGGGTAGCGGGCAAGGGTGTTGCTCGGGCTGCGCTCGGGCACCGTGCTGCCCGCGAGCCGGGTGCGGTCGCCGATCGCGGTCACCTCCCGCCAGCCCACCCGGTCGGGGTCCGCACGGTCGGTGTAGTCGAGCCGGTGTCCCGCGGGCGCCACGCCGCCACGGGTGGACAGGCGGCATTCCAGCCGGACGGTCCGCAGGCCGGCGTTGCCTGGCAGGACGAACACCGTCGAGCCGGTCACCTCGAGCGGCGCCCGGGCGCCGTCGACGCGCAGGTCCAGCCGCTCCGCGTAGGACCCGCAGCGGGACGCGCCGTAACCGGCGCGACCTTCGGAGTCCAGTGTGGACAGTGCGGGCACCGACGGGACCTCGGCCAGGTCCACGACGAACAACACCCGCACCGCGTCCGGCGACACCCGCAGGGCCGACGCGTGGTTGACGCTGAGCTCGCCGAGCGGGTGCGCCGCCGCCGACCCCGCGAGCAGCAGCAGGAAACCCAGGGCGGCCACGCAGATCGCCCCGCAGGCGGCCGCGATCCTCATCGCCGCCGCCTGGCGCGACCACCGACCAGACCGGCGACCACGATCAGGACGGCGATGCCGCCGATCCACAGGACGCCGGGAACCCCGCCGGGCTCCGGCCGCGCCGCCGCGGGCACCGCCGGCGGCAACGGGTAGGGGGTGATCGAGGTCGCGATGAACAGCTCGTCCGGACGGTCCGCCGGCACCTCCACCGCGCCGATCGCCAGGAACGGCGGGATGTCCTGCTCCGGCACCAGCGGATCCGGGGTCCCCGGCCGGAACCGCAGCAGCCCGCGGCTGGTGCCGAGCAGCATGCCGTCCTCGGTGGCCAGCGCGACCGTGACGGCCAGCCCCTCGGTGCCCGGCACCACCCGGTAGGTGCCGCCGCGGGTCTTGGCGTAGGCGCCGTCCGCGGTGCCCGCCACGTCCAGGTCGTCGAGCCGCGCGGTGGCCAGCACCGGTCGGCCGGCGACCTCGCCGACCGGGGCGAGACCGGCCGCGCCGTTCTCGAACGTGCGGCCGCCGTCGCCGGAGTGATGCCAGCCCCGGTCGCTGCGCACCAGCACCGTGCCGCCGGTCCTGGTCAGCGACAGCGGCTCGGCCGGCAGCACCCGATCCCACCGGGACAGGTCCGACGGCGCGCGGAACAACCCGCCGGAGCCGCCGGCGAGCACCGACCCGTCCGCCGGGTCCTCGCTGACGACCCGCACCCGCTCGCCGATCGCCGCCGGACCGACCCGCGCCCAGCCGTTGCCGAGGTCGTCGCTGCGCAGCAGGCCGCGGTCGGTCGCCTCCCACACCCGCGGTGGGCTCGGTGCGGACACGTCGAACACCGTGCCCACCGGATGCAGCCGGTTCAGGTCGAACCAGATCCGGCCGCCGTCCACGCTGCGGTACGCGCTGCCCCAGTTGCCGTGCGGGTGTGCGGCCGCGGTGATCGTGCTGGTGCCGGCCGGCAGGACGCCGGCCAGCACCAGCAGCACCGTCAACAACACGGGGAGCACCCGCCTCATGGCAGCTGTCGCACGCCGAACGCGTCGTACACGAGCCACGACCCGGACGGCCGGGAGATCGTGACGACGTTCTCGCCCGCGTGCAGGGCCGACGCGGGCAGCGTCACGTTCACCGCGACCGGCCGGATGCCGCCGTACTTGTTCGGCTGCCCGTCGCCCCAGTGGTAGCCGTCGCCACCGCCCGGCGGGAGCCCGATCGCCTCGCCGTCCGTGCCGTTCACCCCGACCCGGAGGTAGGGCGGGTGGAAGTTGTTGGTGTCCAACAACCATGCGGTGAACGTCAGGTCGGTGTCCGGTGTGGACGGTAGGGTGAAGCGGAACGTGGCGGGGTGGTCGCGGCTGTCGGCCCATGCGTCCTGCGGCCCCGGCTGGACGTAGCCCCACCCGGTCTTCGGGTCCGCGCCGGGCGCCAGGTCGACGCCGTCCGGGAACGTCTCGGTGTACTGCTCGTACCCGGCCGGGGACAGCGCGAACTCGGCGGTGGACAGGTCCTGGGTGCCGACCATCGCCACCGGCCTGCTCACCGACGCCGGCAGCTCGGCCGCCGTCTCCGGTGCCCCACCGGCGATCCGCAGCTCCAGCCGGTGCGTGCCGAACGAGCCGGCAGGCGGCGTCACGACCAGCGGCACGGTCTTGGACTGGCCGGGCTCGAGCGCGACCTCGGTGCCGTCGCCGCCGACCGTCCAGCCCGCCGGGGTGGCCAGGTGCACGGTGGGCGTGACCGGCCGGGGCAGGTTGTTCGTCACCGTCACCTGGACCGGCTGCCCGGCTCCCTCGACGAGGTCCAGCTCCGCCGGTGTGGCGAGCACGTCCACCGGGTTCACCACGGTCAGCGCGAGCTTCGTCGGCAGCGCGGAGCTCGACCCGAGGTCGGCGGACGCGGTCAGCACCGCGTCGCCGGGCGCGGTGCCGGCCGGCACCGTCACCGTGAACCGGGCGTCGAACGCCTGGCCCGGCCTCAGGTCTGGTACCGCGACGTGGTGCGGCGACACGGGGAACGGGCCGGACAGGGCGACCGAGCCGCGCACCGTGCGCGGGCTGTCGTTGCGCAGCTGGGTGGTGACCACGGTGGACTCGCCACGGGCGACCACCGGGGCCTCCGCGCGTGCGGTCAGCGACAGCGTCGGCTGCACCAGCACCGTGACGATGCCGTGCCCCTCGACCGGCACCTGGACGGTCCTCCCGTTGACCGGCAACGGTTTCACCGCACGTTCGGTGACGTCGGCGAGCTGTGCCGCGCCCACCTGGAACGGCAGCTTCACCGTCGCAGTGCCGTCCCGGCCGGTGACCTCGAGCAGCCGCACGGTCAGCCCGGGCGCGCCGTCGTCGGCCCGCTTGACCGTCTGCACGGTCACGGCGGACCGGTCCACCGACACCAGCGAGTGCGCACCGGGCTGGTACGCGCCGGGCCGGCGGTCCGCGACGCCCACCCCGCGCAGCGTCGAGTGCACCTCGGCGCCGAACCTCGTGGCACGCACGGTGGCATCCTCAGGGCCGGCGCCGCTCCCGTGGCTGCCGATCGCGTACCGGAAGGTCACCGGACCCTCCTGCGCGATCCGGTAGTTCGTGCCCCACAGGTTGTTGTGGGTGTAGGAGAACACCGAGCCGGACTTCGGCTTGTACTCGTCCGGATCCAGGTCCACCGCGCCGCCGTCCAGCCGGCCGGGGCGGGCGACCCACTCCTGGGTGCGCACCCGGTCGAACTCGACCATCGGTGCGCTCGGCGCCGAGAACAGCACGCCACCGCGGTCGTTGGACACGTCGGCGTAACGGCCGATCGCCTGCCAGTCCATTGCCGCGCCGGGCATCTGGTCGTCGTAGAACCGGACCGAGGCGGCCGGGATCTCGTAGGTCACGTCCGGGTCGTCGACCTCGAACGGGAAGGCGTAGTAGGCCTCCTCGGCGGTCTCCACCCGGGTCTTGTCCACCGTGTTCGCGATGTCGATCCGGGGCACACCCTCGGTCAGGGTGATCCGCTCGGTCAGCGCGCGGACACCGGTCACCGCGCCGCCCTCGCCCGGGTCGTGGGTGATCTCCAGCGTGGCGGTCACCGGGCCGCGCGAGACCACCCGGACCGTCGCGTCCGTCGGCGTCCACTGCCGGCGGTCAGAGGTCAGCTTGTCGTTCCACTTGTTCGTCCCGGCGTCGTTCGGCCGGTATAGGAACTGGTTGGCCTCGAAGGGGGAGTCCTGGTCGACGAGCTCCCGGCCGGTCCGCTTGTCCACGATGGACGAGATGGCGCCGGTCGCGTCGTCGAGCCGCAGCTTGTAGTACTCGTTCTCCATGCCGTGCTCGTCGACCCGCAGCGCCGAGCCGTGGCCATCGCCCCGGTCGTCGGCCCGCGCCGGCCGCAGGCCGAACGTCTTGTAGCCCACCGCCGGCACGTCGCGCGCGACGAACCGCAGGGTCATCTTGCCGTCGGTGCGGGACACGATCTCGTAGGGCACCTCACGGTCGCCGTCGGTCAGCCGGAACGGCCGGTCGCCAAGCCAGCCCTCGCCGATCTCGGTGGTCACGAGCCCGTCCCGTTGCCAGGACTGGGAGTTGAACACCGCGACCGACGGCCACGGGCCGGGGTTGGCCACCTGCCCCGACAGGTCGGCGAGCGAGGAGTCGAGCGCCTGTCTGGACAGGGTGTCGGCGTCCTCCGCGTACGCCCGCTTCACCGGCCACTGTGGATCGTCCCAGGTGGGGCCGGACGCGCCCCACGTGTGCTCGGTGTACAGCTCGGCCTGCCGGTACGACTCATCCAAAGTGGACTGCCGGCGACCGTCGGTCGGCGTGGTCATGCTGGCGAGCGCGCCGAAGGTCTCGGCGTCCGCCGTGCGGTCCTGCGCGTCGCGGGTCAGCGCGGTCTCCCGCGCCGAGGACCCGGCACCGTCCACCCACCAGTCCGACCAGTCGCCGCGGTTCACCGGCAGGTCCTCGACCCCGCGCTGCTCCAGCTCGCCGAAGAACCGGCTCGGCGTGGACACGACGACCTTCGGCGAGGAGTAGGTCTCGTTGAACCGCTTGGCGAAGTCGGAGAGCCCGAGCTGTGCGGGGATGTTGTCCAGTCGGAACATCGCGAGGTACAGGTCCTGGTCGTAGCCGGTCGCCTGCACGGTGCGCAGCCGCGCGTCGATGTTGGTCACCGACTGGCCGAAGTCGCCGAGCGGGTTGCCGCCGGGGAACAGGCCGTAGCCCTCGGTGTAGTTGGTGTCGGGGCTGGTGTACCAGGTCAGCACCCGGTCGCCGTTGGGCGCCTCCCACCAGAACAGGCCCGGCTTCCTCGACTGCGGCGAGTGCGGTGCGCGGGTGGCGTTGTGCCCGACCACCAGGTACTTCACGCCGGACTTGTGCAGCGCCTGCACGTACTGCCAGGTGACCGCGGGGGAGTCGTTCTCGAACGCGGTCACCACGTCGGTGTCGAACAGCTGCTCGAACTTCTTGGCGCCCGCGTAGACCATCCGCACCATCTGCTCGCCGGTCTGCAGGTCGTGCAGGTTGTTGTCGTAGGAGGCGGTGATCTCGACCTGTCCGGACCGGATGCACGCCGCGAGCCGGTCGAGCTGGCTCTGCGGCCGCTCGCGCACGTAGTTGTCCAGCGCCCACATGCTCTCGATGCCCCAGCGGAACTTGGCCGCGTCCGGGTAGTCCTTCGTGTTCTCGCACCCGGTCACCGCCTGGTCCAGGTACTCGTTCTGCTGCTCCTGCACCACCGACTGCAGCCCGGTGTAGCCGATGTCGAGGTGGCTGCCGTGGTCGATGTGGAACTCCCAGCGGCGCTGGTAGGGCAGCGGGGCGGTCAGCTCGGCGACGCCGGACCCGGCGGACACGGTGAGCTGCACCGGATCCGGTCCGGGGGTGGGCACCACGGTGATCCGCTGGGTCGACGTGCCCGGCGGGACGGTCACCGTGGTGGCCGATTCCTGGCCGCCCTGGGTCGCGGTGAACGTGGTCTCGGTGGCCGGGCCGTCGTTGGTGACCGACACGTCCACCAGCTGCCGCTCGGCGCCGTCGCGCTGGACGAACAGGACGGTCGGGGAGAGCGAGTCGAGGGTGATCCCCGGCGGCACGCCGCCCGCGGACACCAGCTCGATCTGGTCGTACACCGCCCACGAGCCGGTGGCGTGGGTCAGCGTGAACACGTTCTCGCCCTCGTGCAACGCCGCGGCCGGCACGAAGATCCGGGCGGTGGACGGCTGCACGCCGGTGTTGCCGAGATACCCTTGGCCGGCGCCGCGCAGCAGCTGCCGGGAGCCCACCGCGGAGCCGTTGACCGACATGTCCACTCGGGGCGGCGAGGATTCCTGGGTGTCCAGGTAGTGCATCGTCAGGTAGGACGACTCGACCTGTGCCGCGGTCAGGCTCACCCGCAGGGTCAGCGTGTGCGGCCGGCTGCCGGCCCACCCGTCGATCGGTCCCGGCTGGATGTAGGGCAGGTCCGTGGCCGGGTCGTCGACGCCCACGGTGAAGTCGGCGTCGTCGGGGAACGCCGCCGCGTACCCCTGCCACCCGCCGGGGGCGAGCGCGAACTCGGCCGCCGAGCCGTCCGCGGTGCCGACCGCGAACGCGGCGTCGGCGTCGGCCGCGGCCGCCGAGCCCGGCGGGCACAGCGCCGTGACCAGCAGCGCCGCCAGGCCCGCGAACACGGGCCTGAGCAGTGCGGGTGATGTGCGTCGGGTCCGTTGCCGCATGGGAAAGGCCTCCCACTTCGTCGTGTGGCCGCCAGCCGTCTACTGACAGACTAGTATGCTAGTACGGTGACAACAATGCTCCGTACAGCCGAATCGAGCGGGCCGCGGCCGGCCGCGGAGTTGTTGACACGCGGGTCGGTAAAAGGTTTTACTCCCTCCATGACCGTACGGCTGCGCGGCCTGTGCTGGGACCATCCTCGCTGTGTTCGGCCGATGGCGGCGGCCGCCGAGGCATACCGGGCGGTCCGGCCGGACGTGGTCGTGGAGTGGGACGCGCGCCCGCTGGCGCGGTTCAACGACCAGCCGGTGTGGCAGGTGGCCGGCGGCTTCGACCTGATCTTCGTGGACCACCCGATGACCGGCGCGGTCGCGGGGCGCGACGCGTTGGTGCCGCTGGACACCGTGCTGGACGCCGGCGAGCTGGACCGGGTCGGGGCACTGTCGGTGCACGGCGGCGCGTACACCTGGGGCGGTCACCGGTGGGCCCTCGGCGTCGACGCGGCGTGCCAGGTCGCGGCGTTCCGTGCGGACCGGCTCGGCGCGGACGAGGTGCCGGCGACGTGGGACGACGTGCTGGCCCTCGCGAAGTCGGCGCCGGGCTCGGTGGCGCTGCCGCTGTACCCGAGCGACGCGATCTGCGGCCTGATGTCGCTGTCCGCCAACGCGAGCCTCGCGGCGGGCGAGCGGCCGGTCTGGGTGCACCCGCACGGCGCCGAGATGCTCGTCGAGCTGGCGCGGCTCGTCGACCCGGTCTGCTTCGACCGCAACCCGCCCGCACTCCTGGACGCGATGGCGGGGGAGAGCGAGATCGCGTACGTGCCACTGGTCTTCGGCTACGCGAACCTGTCGCGGCCGCCGCTGCGGTTCGCCGACGTCCCCGGCGTGGACGGCCGCCCCAGGGGCGCGGTGCTCGGCGGCGCGGGGCTCGGCGTGTTCCCGGACAGCCGGCATGTCGCCGACGCCGCCGCGTTCGCCGCCTGGTGCATGGGCACCGGGGTGCAGCGCGACGTGCTGCTCGAGGCCGGTGGGCAGCCGGGCAACCGGCTGGTGTGGGACGACCCGACCGCCGACGAGGTGGCGGGCGGGTTCCTGTCCGCCACCCGGCGCAGCATCGACGAGGCATACCTGCGGCCGCGCGAGCGGTGGTGGCCCGAGTTCCAGCGCGACGGCGGCAGGCTGCTCGTCCGGCTGCTGCGGGACGGCGCGCCCCCCGGGCGCATCGTCGAGGAGCTGACCGGGCTGGCCGTCCGCGCCGAGGAGGCACGGCGATGACCGGACCGTGGGTCGACGGCGTCGAGGAGCTCGTCGCGGGCATCGGGTCCGGCAGCCGGATCGGGGTCAGCGGCTTCCACTTCACCCGCGCGCCGATCGCGGCACTGCGCGCACTCGCCGGCACCGGGGTGACCGGTCTGCACTACATCGCCTGGGGCGGCGGGCTGCCGCTGGAGCTGCTGCTCGGGCACGGCGCGGTTTCCCGGGCGACGCTGTGCTTCGCGAGCCTGGACGTGCTCGGCCCGGCGCCCAGGTTCCGCCGCGCGGTGGAGGCCGGCGAGCTGGAGCTTTCCGAGTGGACCGCGCTCGGCATCATCAACGGGTTCCGGGCCGCCGGTGAGAACCTCTCGTTCGAGGTGCTGCAGGAACCCGAGGGCTCCTCCCTCGCCGCTGGGTTCTCCAGCCGGCTCGCCGATCCGTTCGGGTCCGACGCGCCACCCATGAGCGCGGTGCCGCCGCTGCCGCTGGACGTCCTGCTACTGCACACGCAGTGCGCCGACGACGACGGCAACGTGGAGATCGCCGGCGCCCGGGGGCTGGACATGCCGGCGATCTTCGCGGCCCACCGGGTGTACGTCACGGTCGAGGAGCGGGTGCGCCGCGGTGAGCTGGGCGCGCCGCGGTCGTTCGTGCTGCCGCGCACGTTCGTCACCCGGGTCGCCGAAGCCCAGTTCGGCGCCTACCCGACCTCGTGCCTGCCGTACTACCCCGCGGACTTCCGCGCGCTGCGGGAGATCGTCGACGCCGGACCGGCGGGACCGCTGCCGGAGCCGGCGCTCGACGCCGCGCCCGCGCGGCGGGAGGTGCTGGCCCGCCGGGCCGCGCTGCCGGCGCCGCGGGTGTCCG
>NZ_WHTD01000231.1 GCF_009379765.1 Actinophytocola sp.
CTAGTGTCGTGAGTTCGAGGTTGTTTGATGTTTGCCGGGGATCCAGATCGTTCCTGGCGAGGCGGAGGGAATCCCTCATACCGGGTCGTATTCGGGTTTCCCGACAACGCGGCCAGGGGCGATCTGGGCCCCGGCAAACGCAAACGTTCCTCGGACTCACGACACTAGGTGCAGGCCTTGCGCAGCGCGTCGAGGTGGTCGGCGTTGCGCTTGGCCCACCTGGCGACGACGGAGAGGTCCTCGAAGCGTTCCGTCTGCACCTCGACGTACGAGTCGGCCATGGTGAGCAGCGAGTTCTTCACGTCGCGGTCCGACACCTCGCCCGCCAGCTCGCGCAGCCGGCGTTCCTTGTCCTCGGCGCGGGCCTTGAGCTTGTCCGGGTCGACCAGCGGGTCGAGATCGGCCAGGCCCAGGGCCTCGGCGCAGACCGCGGCCTTGTCCTTGACCGCCGACGCCTCGTCGACGGTCCCGTCCACCTGAGCGCACCCAGCCACCAGCAGCGCAACGGCCACCAGCACGCACGATCCCCCCAGCCTGATGGTTCCAAGGTACTGCCGCGGTGGCGGCTTGCGCGGGACCGGCCGCCACCCGGGCGAGCGGCCCTCGCCCGGGTCAGCGCTCCGGTGGGCGCGGCGCCTCGAAGCGGGCCAGCCAGGTGGTCAGCAGCGCCTCGAGCCGCGCCGCCTGGTCCGCCGTCAGGTCCTCGAGCAGCCGGTGCTCGTTGCGCATGTGCTCGGTGAACGCCTGGTCGATCAGCTCCCGCCCCGCGGTGGTCAGCGCGATCACCCGGCCGCGGCCGTCACTCGCGCTCCGCCTGCGCGAGACCAGGCCGTCGCGCTCCAGCCGGTCGATGCGCTTGGTCATCGCGCCGGTGGTGACCATCGTGAACTGGGCCAGCTCGCCGGGCGCGCGCTCGTAGGGCGGGCCGGCGCGCCGCAGCGCGGCCAGCACGTCGAACTCTCCCTCGGCCAGCCCGTGACGCCGGTACACGACGCAGAGCTGTTCGGTGAGGTGCCCGGCAAGGCGGTGCAGCCGCCCGATCACGCCCTGCGGGCGGACGTCCAGGTCCGGGCGCTCCCGCGCCCACTCGGCCTGGATGCGTGCGACGTGATCGAGGGGCTCGGCCATGGGCGCACTATATAGCTTCCACAGAAGGTACAGTGTCTTCCATGGAAGCTACTTTCCGGTGGGTGCTCGTCACCGCGATCGCACCCGTCGCCTGGGGGTCGAACTACTTCGTGACCCACGAGTTCCTGCCCGCGGGTCACCCGCTGTACGGAGGCTTCCTGCGGGCGCTGCCGGCGGGCCTGTTGCTGCTCGCGATGTGCCGGCGGCTTCCCCGAGGGTCGTGGTGGTGGCGGTCGCTGGTCCTGGGCGCGCTGAACATGAGCGCGTTCTTCGCCCTGATCTACGTGGCCGCGCAGATACTCCCGACCAGCGTCGCGGCGACGGTCATGGCGACGTCACCGGTCGTGATGATGCTGTTCGCCTGGATGCTGATGTCGGCCCGGCCGCGGGTCCGGCATCTCGCGGGGGCCGGCATCGGGCTCGCGGGCGTCGCGCTGATGCTCTTCACCGGCGCGGTCGCGGTCGACCTGCGCGGTGTGCTGGCCTCGATCGGGGCGATGGTCATGTCGTCGTTCGGCTACGTGCTGACGAAAAGGTGGGGCGGCTACGTCGATGTGCTGTCGCTGACCTCCTGGCAGCTGATCGCCGGCGGGCTCGTCCTCCTGCCCGTCGCGGTCGTCGTGGAGGGTGCGCCGCCCGGGTTGGACGCGCCCGCCGTGGGTGGGTTCGCCTATGTCGCCGTCGTGGCGACCGCGCTCGCCTTCGTCGCCTGGTTCGCCGGTCTCCGCCACCTCGACGCGGGCACCGTGGGACTCGTCGGGCTGCTGAACCCGGTCACCGGCGTGCTGCTGGGCACGGTCGTCGCCGCCGAGGCGCTGAGCGGTCGCCAGCTGTTCGGACTGGCGCTGGTACTCACCGGAATCATGCTCGGCCGGCCGGGCGGAGCGCGGAAGGGACCAGCGCCGTTCCACACTCCGGACGTCGTTGCCGGACGGACGGCCGACGTGCCTGAATGAGGACGGCGGGGCCCGGTTCTCACATTCCCGGAGGTTGTGGTGTCCTCGATCGCCGCGCTCGTGGGCAGCCCGTCGACCGGGTCGCGCACCGTGTCCCTGGTCGAGCACATCGCCGGCCGGCTCGCCGGCCGGCTCGCGGGCCGGCTCGCCGGTGACGGGCACGACGTGCGGGTCGTTCCGGTCCGAAGCCTGCCGGCCGAGGCGCTGCTCGGCGCCGATCCAGGTGACCCACTCGTCGCAGACGCGGTCGCCGCGGTGGGCGCCGCGGACGGGGTGGTCGTCGCGTCGCCGATCTACAAGGCCGCCTGCTCCGGTGTGCTGACGACGTTCCTGGACCTGCTCCCGCAGGCTGCCCTGGCCGGAAAGGCGGTCCTGCCGTGCTGACCGGCGGTGCGCCGGTGCACGCGCTGACCGTGGACTACGCGTCGCGGCCGGTGCTGGTCGCGCTCGGCGCCTGGCACGTGGTGCCCGGGTTGTTCGTGCTGGACAACCAGATCGAGCGCACGCCGGGCGGGGCGGCGCTCGGTTCCGACGCCAGCACGGCGGTCGAGGCGGCGGCAGGGGCCGCGCCGCCGCGCCGGCTCAGCCGGTGGTGGCGCCGCTCTCGAGTCGCTCCTTGAGGTTCCGGTAGCTGCCGGGGGCCGCCTTCTGCGCCTGCCGGCGGACGAGGGGCACGAGCGGCACGCCGATCCCGTGCCCTTCGAAGTCGAGGGTGAACGTGACTCGCGACGTCGAGCCGCCGTCCAGCTCGTCGACGGTGATGCTCGCCGACGGTCGGATCGGTCCGTCGACCCCGCGCGCCGCCCACCTCCTGGGCGGCACGACCTCGGTGATCTCCTGGGTCGTCGTCCGCTCCGTACGGCCGATCCAGCGCGTGGTGGTGAACGTCGAGCCCACCGTGGACGGGCGCCCCGCCGCCAGCCGCACGCGCACGACGTCCTTCTGCCATTCGGGAAACCGTGTCGGGTCGGTGGCGTAGGCGAAGACCACGTCGGCCGGGCACGCGATGTCTATTGTGGACTCGATGGGTGGCATGGCGCTGCTCCTGGTCACCGTTGCCGGGTTCGGCACGTCATCTGAGATGACGGGTAGCGACGAGCGAATGTGACCGATGGGCGACGACCGAGGTGTCATGCCCGGCGAGGTCGCGGCGCTCGGTCAGAATGCCGACCGACTCCGGCACGGCCGACTTATGAGAATCTCGCGAAATTGATCGAGGTCGATTAATCCGTTAGCTCGGTCGACACGGCAAAACATCGAAGACCGTGGAAACGACGATCGAAGGTTGGCTAAGCTCCCCGCGTCAACCCGAGTCACTACGTCATGGGGGCAGTACTCCGTGGGGGATACCTGGAGTTCAGAGCAGTGGGCGCCGTCCGGACAATGCGGGCTCCTGACCATCGACATCGCCTCGTTCTGCGATCAAGGCCGCAGCGATAACGTGCGACAATATCTGCGCGACGCGTTGTATGACCTGCTGCATAAAGGTCTCACCGCCTGCCACATGTCGACCGACGACTACTACTGCGAGGATCGCGGCGACGGTGTTGTCATGGTTATCGCGCCGCATGTTCGCACGGCTGTGCTCGTGTCGTCGTTGATCGACGGGATTCATGTCGGCCTGCGTCGGCACAATGAGGTCTCCAGCGAGGTCGCGCAGATGCAACTTCGTGTCGGTATCCATTCGGGCGAGGTGGACGCCGACAGTCATGGGCTGGTCGGCACCGCCGTCAACCATGTGTTCCGCTTGACGGATGCGCCCGTCCTCAAACAGATGCTCGCCGACTCCGCCGCGGCGCTCGCGCTGATCACCTCTGATCGTGTGTACGAGGACGTGATCCGACAGATGCCCGCTCTTGTCGAACCAGCCGAGTTCCAGCGGGTGGAAGTGCGGCTCAAGGAGACGACCGCGTCGGCGTGGGTTCGCTTGCTCGGTCGGGCCGGCGGTCCCGGTCCGGCAGCATCGCAGTCCCCTTCGGTGCGAACGGTCGGCCGATCGATCGCCTCGTTCGTGGGACGGGACCGAGAGCTTGCCGAACTGCGAACGTTGATCACGCGGTCCCGGTTGGTCACTCTGGTCGGACCGGGTGGGGCCGGCAAGACCCGGCTCGCCGAGGAGGTGCTGCGGGCGCCGACCGATGAGCTCAGCCCGATCTGCTCGGACGGTGCCTACGTCGTGGACCTCACCGCCTGCCGGGCCGGCGAGGACTTGTGCCTGGCGCTGCTCACCACATTACGGCTGGCCACCCGCTCGTTCTACGGTCCGCCGGGACGTGGCCCAACCGGCGACGCGCTCGTGGCAGCGCTCACGCACAGGCGCGTCCTGCTGGTCCTCGACAACTGTGAACATCTCCTCGACGACGTGGCGGTCGTCATCGATGCATTGCTGACCCGGACCGGGGAAACCACGCTGCTGGCGACCAGCCGCGAGGCTCTCGGCGTGCCTGGCGAGACTACCTTCGCCGTGGGTTCACTCGTCGTGCCGAGCGACGAGGATCAGGATGAAGGCGATCCGCGGGAGGTCCTGCGGTACTCGGCGGTGCGGCTGTTCGTGGACCGAGCGCGCTCGGCCGATCCGGGATTCCGGCTCACCAAGCAGAACTGCGTGGAGGTCGTGCGAATCTGCCGCAGACTCGACGGACTGCCCCTACCGATAGAACTGGCCGCTGCGCTGGTCCGGGCGCTGGCCCCGGCGCAGATAGCCGAGCGACTCGCCGACCGATTTCGTTTGCTCGCCCGTGGATCGCGGACCGTGCCTCGGCACCGCACGCTGCAGGCCGCGATGGACTGGAGCCATGACCTGCTCGACGAGCCGACCAGGGAGGTGTTCGCCTACCTGTCGATCTTCCGGGGCAGGTTCTCCCTGCCCGTTGCCGAGAACCTGGCCGTGCGACTCGGACTGTGCCCGGCGACCACGATCGAGCTGGTGCTCAGGCTCGTGGACAAGTCCCTCCTGCAAGCCACCGCCGCGGACGACGGGACGATGCGCTACCGGATGCTGGAAACCGTGCGCGAGTACGCCGCCGGCCGGCTTGCCGAGCGAGGTCACGCACACAAGGTGGGCCTGCGCCACGCCGAGCTGTACGTCGAACTGGCCGAGGAGCAGTCCCCGGTATTGCGGTCCGCCGGCCAGGGGAGTGCCATCCGGATGCTCGAACGCGAGGACGGCAACCTGCGGGCCGCGTTCGAGCTCTGCTGCCGGACCGGCAACCACGAGCTCGCCCTCCGCCTGGTCGCCGCGCTCGGCTGGTACCTGTGGATGCGCGGTGACCGGGCCTTCGGTTGGCCGGGCGTGGCACGTGCGCTCAACACGCGACCAGGTGAGCAGGACCCGCTGCGGCGCACCCGAGCCCTCATCTGGTCCTGCCATCTCGGCTCGGTCGGCCATCGCGCGATGGAGCCTCAGGCACGTGCGCACGGACGTCAAGCACAGGCGATCCTCGAGCGACTCGGGCTGACCGGCTCGGCGGACTACGGCTACTGCATGTTCGTCAGCGCCTTCTCGGCCTATCGCGAGGACCACCACGCCGAGGCGGACGCCATGGCGGCCCGGGCACAGCAACTCGGTGCCGCGCTCGGCGACCCCTGGCTGATGGCCTGCGCCACCTGCGTGGCGGGCATCGGCCACGCACTGCGTGGTGAGTTCACCGACTCCGCACACTGGCTCGACGTCAGCGCGACGCATTACCGGACCACCGGCGACGCATGGGGCGAGCACCGAGCGCTCGTCTGGCTCAGCCGAACCCACGAGAGCACCGGAGACCTGCGACGAGCGGAAGAAACTGCCGAAGCCGCCGTCAGGCTCGTCCGCTCCCTCGAACTCGGCGACGCGGTGGTGCCGCTCCTCGGCTGGATCGTCCGCTTGCGGATCCTGCGCGGCAACGAGTCCGGCGCTACATCGGCACTGGCCGCGGTGGAACGCAACCGGTGGTGGCGCAGCACCTCCGAAGGCATCGGTTGGATAACCGACAGCCAGGCCCTTCGCACCGAAGCCCGCGCACGGAACCACCCGAAGGAGACCGACACCACGCTGCTCCGTCAAGCCGCGGAGCTGTACGGGCAGGCGGCTACCGAACTCGCCGCCGCCGGGCTTCCGATCCACGCGCTGCACAGCCGCTGCCGCCAGGTCATCGTGCTCGCCCGCGCGGACGAGCACACCTCCGATGCGCTCGACATGGCCATAGAGCTCGCCAACACGCAGTCGGATCGCCGCGCACAAGGCATCATCCTCGACGCCATGTGCCTCGTCGCTCAGGACGAGCGCACCGCGGCACACCTTCTCGCTCAGGCGGACAAGAAGTGGCAGCAGACCGGAGTTGGCCGATCACCGACGTTCGCGGCCGACATCCGGCACATCCGGTCCGTCCTGTCGACACAGTAGGGGCTTCATTCCCCGCTCGCGAACCGCGAGCATGAACCCGGCGCCATCCAGATCCCCCTGGCGAGGCGATTCGAGGAGAACAGGACGCACCCTGCGCGGGGTGGTCCACCGACCCGAACGGTGGACTCGCGGGTCCCGAACGTTGGACTCGCGGGTTCGGAGCGTTGGACTCGCGGGTTTGTCACCACGCTCGGTGTGGCTTGGACCGGGTGATGGTGCGGGCGAGTGCGTCGCGGGCGGCGGCCGTCCACTGTGGCACGTTCGCTCGTTCGGCGACCACGCGGGCCTTGAGGTAGTGGGTGTTGGCCGTCTGGGGTTCGCCGCGTCGGACGGCCAGGTCGCCGAGGAGCTGCGCGATGGGGAGCAGCACGGCGTAGCCGCCGGTGTCGCCGCCGGCGATCTCGTCGTCGAGTGGGCGAAGTGCTTGGTAGGCCTCGGTGATCCGATCGTGGTCGTTGAGGGCGAGCCCGACGAGCCCGCGTAACGCCATGACGACGGTGAAGCGGATGTCCCTGGGTATCGGGGGACGCCGCGATGCGACGACCTGTGCCTCGTCGAACCGGCCGGCCGCGGCCAGGGTGAGCGCGAGGGCCTCGGTTCCCGGTGTGGGCCAACGGTTGTAGGCGTCCTGGCACGCTGGCACGAGGTCGGCGAGCTTGTCCGTCCACAGTGCGATCGACAACGTTTCGATCGGGAAGACGCCTTGTTCGAAGTCGGCCATTCCCGCCTGGCTGGTCAGCTCGGCGGCGCGCTGGTAGGCGTGCTCCGCGTCGGCGAACCGGCCGCCGACGACGTGGTGCAACCCGCGGTACCAGGCCGCCGCGGCCGCCGCGGCCGGCAGGTCGTAGGTCGTGGCGAGCCGCTCGATCTCGGTGGCGTGCTCGTCCGCCGCGGTGAACCGGCCGCGGCCGCAGGCGCACCGGATCAGCGCCTGCCGGCCGGTCGCCTCGACCGCGATGAGCCGGTGGTTCCGGCCCAGCGACAGCAGCTCGGTCGCGATTCGCTCGCGTTCGGCGAGGGCGCTCGTCCAGTAGCTCTGCCGGAAGCGGGCGTTGAGCGCCGTCGCCAGCAGCGCCGGGTCGTCGAGCCGGCGGGCGATCGTGACCGCCTCCAGCGATGCCGGGTCGGCGCGCGGGTCGTCGGACTGCTCCAGCTCGATGACGAGACTGGCCAGGAGGCGGCACCTCAGCTCGCGGTGGTGCGGCGGGAGCCGGTGAAGGGTCTGGTCGATCTGTTCGACGATCTTCTCGGGCGTGTCGCCGTACGGGTGGGGCGGCCACAGGCCGTGCGTGTCGTAGGCGACGATGACCCGCGTGGTGAGCTCGGCGTCACCCAGGCCGATCACCTCGGTGAGGGTGTCGTCGCGCAGGGTCCGAGCCGATACGTGCTCGCCGGCGGTGGACAGCGTCCGGATGGTGCCGATCACGAGCTCGAGTCGGTCCCGCTCGGTGCCTCCGGGTGCGTGCGCGTAGGAAAGGACGGCCTGTTGCCAGAGACCGGCCGCCTCCCGGTGGGCATAACGCCGCTCGGCCTGCTCCGCGGCCAGCCGCAGGTACCGGGCCGCCTTCGCGGCCGCGTCCGGGGCGTGGGCGGCGTTGAAGTGGTGGGCGAGTGCGACCGCGTCGTGCGGGCGCAGGCGTTCCATGGTGGTGCCGACCTGGGCATGAAGGCTGCTACGGCGCAGCTGGGAGATGTCGTGGAAAGCGTCTCCCGCACGAGGGCATGGGCGAACCGCAGGGCTCGGGTGGCGGTCTGCGGCTCGACGAGGAGTCCGGCCCGCAGGGCGGTGTCCAGGCACTCGATGAGAACGTCGTCGTCCATGCCGGTGACCGCGGCGAGCACGTCGATGGTGAAGTCGCGGCCGATGACCGCGGCGTGGTGCAGAACGGTCTGCGCCGAGGCGGACAACCGGGCGACGCGCCGCCGGACGATGTGTCGCACGCTCGGCGGTACCTCGCCGATGGCGGCGTGCTCGCCGCCGGTTTCCAGCAGCCGGGCGATCTCCCGGACGAAGAAGGGGTTCCCTTCGGTGCGACGGGCGATGGCGGCGACGGTGTCGTCCGCGAGGGGCCGCGCACACAGCGCGCGCATCAGGTCCGACACCACCTCGGTGTCCAGCCCGGTGAGATCGACGTGTTCCGGCTGGTGGCGGGCGAGGGTCGCCAAGGCTTCCGCCAGATGCTCGTCGACCTCGGTGGGCCGGTAGGTGGCGATGAGGAACACGGGCTCCGAGACCAGCGCCCCGGCCAGGTGGGTGAGCAAAGCCAGCACCTCCCCGTCGGCATGATGGAGGTCGTCGAGCACGATCAGGAGCGGGTTGGCACGCGCCACCGCGCTGAGATACAAGCCGACCGCGGTACGCAGCCTGAACCGGGCCGCGGGCACATCACCCGCCGCACTCAGCGTGGCGTGGTCGTCCAGCAGCGGCGCGAGCTCCACGGCGTGGTGTCGGGGCGGGAACCGGTCGACCAGCGCCTGCAGGATCTCCGCCCAGGGCTGGCCCGCGGGACTGCCTTCGCGCTCGGGGCAGTTGCCCCACGCGATCGTCCATCCGTCGGCCGCGAGCTGCCGGCCGACGGCTCCCGCGAGAGCGGACTTGCCGATGCCCGGTTCTCCCGTCACGAGAGCGAGCGTGAACCGGCCGGCCCGAGCCGTACTCGCCGCCCGCCGCAAGCGAACCAGTTCCTGGTCGCGGCCGAGCAGGGTCGGTTCCGGGTATTCGGGACACCCCTCCGAGCCAGGTGCGTCGTGCGGACCGTCGCCGTGACGTTCAGGAAGGTGGACCCACGCCGTCGTCGCCGTTTCCTTGACCGTCACCGATATCGAACGGTAGGCGGTCATGTCGCAGACCCTGCTGTGCCGGACGACCTCCTCGAAGAACCACGAGGACGTGATGACCGCCAGCACCCCGGACGACCCGGCGAGCTCCGTTTTCAACGGTGCGGCGTCCAGAAGTCGGAATGCCAGGTTGATCGCCGCCGCCGTCACGCCGTGGTCGTCGTAGTTGATTTCCCCGGCATGCAGGGCCATGCGTAGTCGCACCTGCTCCTCGGCACCGTGCGTCCGGTTGTGCGCATGGAGGGCGTCGACGAGCGCGCGGGGGAGATCCTCGACGAAGGCGCCCTTGGTCATCTCCGGCGGCGCCAGGATCAGCGCGCCGTCGCCGCGGTCCTCGTACTCACACGCGGCCCAGGAAATGTCGGCCACCCGGAATGCCTGTTGAAGTGCGCGATAGAGACCGGCGCGCACCGTGAGCTGATCCACATTGGTCCGGCGACGATCGCCAAAACCCTCCACATCGACGACAAGGATCGTTCGATGTACTGCCGCCCGAGAACGTTCCACGGTGCCTCCCCAGAAACCGTCAACATGACAACGATGACACCACGACGGTGCACTCGACATGTGGCTGCGGCCACTTTAGACAAACGAGTCAGCAATACGTACGGCCGCCCGCGTTCGGCTCCAGCCCCAGTCTTACGAGCGCGCACTACGTAACAGGGTGATTACCCTACGGTCGACCTATGTGGAACCACCAGTGTTGACACGTTGACAGTCGCAAGAAAATGTCGAGCGGCGAATAGCGATAGGCCCGGTGATCCGCATTGTCGGCGGCCGCCCGCCGTTGGCGGCACGACGAGGCGCCGGCCGCGCGGGGACGGCCTGGTCAGGGCGCCACTCGCTCGCCATGGTGGTCGCCGTGGTGTCGACGTGCGCGAGGACGCGGGACACACCGACGCGGCCAGGACGTCCGGGCTGGCCGGGCGCGCGCTCGCACGGTCCCCGACGACCGAGTGCTCCGTCATCCGAACGGCGCAACCTCGAATGCTTTTGTTCGAAACTTCGCGAAGTTTGTACAAATGAGCACAACTTTTGCTTGACTTGCGGCAAAAGTCTACTAAGGAATTGTCTCAAATTAACTTGTACATGTCGTGATTGTTCTGTCATGGTTCTGGTATGGCCATGGTCGTGGAGATCGATGAGCAGGTCCTGGCGGCGAAGTTCGGGACGATCCTGCCGCACTTGGATGAGCGGCA
>NZ_WHTD01000283.1 GCF_009379765.1 Actinophytocola sp.
ACCGGAGCTCACCGTTCTCCGCAACAAGATCCTCATAGGACGGACGCCGACCGGTGAACACCACACCATGATCCACACACCAGCACCCAAGATCAAGTCACCACGCCGCGCAGGTCAGGACCTACCCGTGAATGGACACTCCGTTAGTTACTTCGCCTGTTTCCTGGAACCAACGGGCATTGGGCTCGTGAAGGGCGACAGCCGCTTCTACGTATCCCCCGGTTCATGGCCTCGAAAAACAAGGTGTCGACTTCTTCAGGTGTTCTCGCTTGCACTTGCTTGTCTCCCTTCAAGCTGCCGGGTTTCCTCTGGACGAGATGTCATACGGTCAGCCGGCACCGCGTCCCAGCCGATCGGCGAGGTCGGTCAGCGTGGTAACGACGACGTCGGGCGGGGTGCCGTCAGCCTCGAACGCCCCGCCGGTGCGGTCGATCCAGGCCGCTCGCAGGCCGGCGGCCTCGGCGCCGATGATGTCGAAGGGGTTGCTGGAGATCAGTCGTACTGCCGAGGGCGCACGGTCGAGGCGCCTGGCCGCGTGGTGGTAGGTCAGGGGTGACGGTTTGAATACCCGTACTTCGTCGACGCTGATCACTTCGTCGAAGTGTTCGCGGAGTCCGGTGGCGGCCAGGACCGCGGCCAGCATCGCGGGCGTGCCGTTGGAGAACGCCGCGAGCAGGTAGCCCTCGGTGCGGAGCCGCGCCAACCCCGGTGCGGCGTCGGGGAACGGATCGAGGTGGTCGTAGCGCGCGATCAGCGAGTCCTGGATGCTGGCCGGGAGCTCGTGGCCGGCATGGGCGAGCGCGTATGTCAGCGCCCTGCGGGTGCACCATTCGAAGTCCTCGTACCGGCCCATGGCCGTGAGCCGGAAGGTGATCTCGAGCTGCTTGCGGCGCCACACCTCGGCGACCCGGCCCGCGACCTCGCCGGGCAGGTGCCGCGCGAGCTGCGCGCTGATGCCGATCGGGTCGACGAGCGTGCCGTACACGTCGAAGGCCAATGCCGGTGTCGAGTGCATGTCGCGGGTCAGGTGGTGGCGACGAGGTCGACCGGGCGGATGTTCGGCTCCTTCGCCAGCAGGTCGGCCGCGACCTGGCCGACCGCGGCGGGGATCTCGCCGGCGGCGTGCGCCTGCCGGCCGGGCTCGATCAGTCCGAACTGGACGGTCATGACGATGGTCCCGTCTGTTGCGGTAACACGGACCAGACCTCGCCGGTCCGGTCGCCGTGGAGGTGGGTGAGCAACGCTCTTGCGGACGACTCGGGAGCGATGAGGCTGCCCTCGTCGTAGTTCCTGGTGAACCGTTCGTGGAGCGCGGCACCGATGTCGTCGGGCGACTGGCCGCGGATCCAGGCTTGCATCGCGGTGTCCACGGCGCCAGGCCGGAAGGTGTTGACCGTGATTCCGCTACCGGCGAGTTCGGCCGCCAGACTGACGGTATGCGCCTCCAGCGCGGCTTTGCTCGTGACGTAGGCGTTCATACCGATCATTCCCGCGGGGTTGCCGACGACACCACTGGAGACGTTGACGACGCGGCCCCAGCCTCGGTCGAGCATCGTAGGGAGCAGCGCCCTGGTCAGCCGGAACGCACCCACCACGTTCACCAGCACGGCGTCGGCCCACTCGCCAGGGTCGACGGCGGACGTCGGGCCCAGCGGCCACACCACGGCAGCGTTGTTGACCAGGATGTCGACGCCACCGAACTCGGCGAGCACCCGGTCGGCGGCTCCGGCCGTCTGCTCGGGATCGCCGAGATCGGCGCGCAGGACGACGGCCTTGCTCCCCCGCTCCCACACGGCCTCGGCCACCTCGTCGAGCTCGGCGCGGGAGCGTGCCAGCAGTCCGAGGCCCGCGCCCTCCTCGGCGAGCGCCAGTGCCAGCGCGCGGCCGATGCCGCGGCCCGCACCCGTCACGAGCGCGACCCGCCCCGAGAAACCGCCGCTCACAGGTGCTCCGCCACGGCCCGCAGAATCTGTTCCGGCTCGGTCCGCCGAGCGTAGTTGGGGTGCACGTCGATCCACCTGATCACACCGTCACGGTCGACGACCACGACCGTCGGCATCGGGATCGTGGCGGTTCCGTCGGCGTTGCTCGGCGCCACGTCGAGGCCGAGCTGCTGTTGCGCCGCGCGCACGTCGGGGGCGGGTGCGGTGGTGATGCCGAGCCCGCGCGCGATCTGGTTCCCGGGGTCGGACAGCACCGCGAAGGTCAGCTCGTGCTTGTCCCGCATGCTCAGCGAGCCGTCCGGCTTCTGCGGACTGATCGCGATCAGCGCGACCCCGCGCCGCTCCAGCTCACCGGCCACCTGCTCCTGGTAGGTGCGCAACGCGAGGTTGCAGAACGGGCACCACGCACCACGGTAGAACACGATCACAGCCGGCCGGCCGCCCATCGCCTGCCGAGCGCTGGTCGCGTTGCCCACGGCGTCCAACAGGTCGCCGTCAGGCAGCGGCGAACCGACCGGCAGTACCCCGGCCGGTACACCGGCCTCGTCCAGCGCGGCCTGCTCCTCACCGAACACCGCCATGGCGGCCGCCGTCGACTGCGACCCGGACTCGTCTGCCATTGGTGGATCTCCTTCCGAAAGGTCTGTACTGGATAGTACAGATCCAGTGAACGAACGGTTCAACCGCCGCCGTCAATGCTGCAACCATCACGATGATCACGCAGAACAGGCATGTCCATGGATCCACGTCTGTACGAAACAGTACAGTTTCCCGCTAGACGGGTACGATGCCCGGCATGAGCTCCTCGACGAGGCGGCCCTCACCCACGCCCACGGAGCGCGGCAGACGGGCCCGAGACGCGATCATCGACGCCGCCTGCGCACTCGTGTACGACAACGGCATCGCGGCGACCAGCGTCGACAACGTCCTGGCGGCCTCCAGCACGGGGAAATCGCAGTTCTACCACTACTTCTCCGGCAAACAAGAGCTGCTGACCGCCGTCATCGGCAGACAACTGGATCGCGTCCTGGCCAGCCAGCCCCGGCTCGAAGGCCTCTCGACCTGGCGAGAGTTCGACGAATGGGCGGCCGACATCATCGCCCACCACAGCACGCCGGCCGGCCCGATGGCCTGCCCGCTCGGCTGCCTCGTCGGGGAACTCGACTCGGAACCCCTTCTCGCCCGCGCCCTCGACGCCGCCTACCGCCAATGGGAGGCACCGCTGGCCCACGGCCTGCGCACCCTGCGCGACCGTGGCGAACTGCGGACCGCCGCCGACCCCGACCGGCTCGCAGCCACCACCATGGCCGCACTCCAGGGTGGACTCATGCTCGCCCACCTCCGCCACGACGTCACGGTCCTGACCGACACGTTGACCATGGCCCTCGACCACCTGAAGAGCCACCGCGCCCGCCGCAGCCGCTGAGGCACCCGGCAGGGGTTACCCCAATGCCGCTAACTTTGGGGTGATCTTGTTGTCAGGCGCCAAAATATGATCTTGGTTTTGGGTGGGAGGGGTTTCTTGTACTCGTCGGTTTGGCGGGGGAAGCGGCCACCGGCCTGTTTCTGTTCGCGGGCGAAGGA
>NZ_WHTD01000243.1 GCF_009379765.1 Actinophytocola sp.
CCCTCGACGTCCTCGGCGATGATCAGCAGCGGCTTCGAGGCCTGCATGACCTTCTCCAGCACCGGAAGCATGTCCTTCACGGCGGAGATCTTCGAGCCGAACAGCAGGATGTACGGCTCCTCGAGCACGGCCTCCTGCCGCTCCGGGTCGGTCACGAAGTAACCGGCCAGGTAGCCCTTGTCGAAGCGCATGCCCTCGGTGAGCTCCAGCTCCATGCCGAGCGCGTTGCTCTCCTCGACGGTGACGACACCTTCCTTGCCGACCTTGTCCAGGGCCTCGGCGATGAGCTCGCCGATCGTGGTGTCAGCGGCGGAGATCGACGCCGTCGCGGCGATCTGCTCCTTGGTCTCGACCTCCTTGGAGGCCTTGTGCAGCTGCTCGATGACAGCCTCGACCGCCTGCTCGATGCCGCGCTTGAGCGACAGCGGGTCGGCGCCGGCCGCGACGTTGCGCAGGCCCTCGCGCACGAGCGCCTGGGCCAGCACGGTCGCGGTGGTGGTGCCGTCACCCGCGACATCGTCGGTCTTCTTGGCAACTTCCTTGACGAGCTCGGCCCCGATCTTCTCCCACGGGTCCTCGAGCTCGATCTCCTTGGCGATGGAGACACCATCGTTGGTGATGGTGGGCGCGCCCCACTTCTTCTCGAGCACGACGTTGCGGCCACGGGGGCCGAGCGTCACCTTGACGGCGTCAGCGAGGGTGTTAAGCCCGCGCTCGAGACCGCGGCGCGCGTCCTCGTGGAACGCGATCAACTTGGCCATTGCGGTGTAAGTCCTCCGTTGTTGATCACGGGCGGGCGCCCGCGATCGTTGGACGTCACATAGCTCGGCCAGGCTCGGTGCCCGCGACGGACGGCCGGACCTCCGCATGCGGAAGCCTGCCTCACCGTCCCGACCTCAGGGTTCTGGCACTCGGAACTACCGACTGCCAGAACCGTGTTTAGCACTCTACCCCGGCGAGTGCAAGAAACGCAGGTCAGCGTCCGCCGCTGGACGGGGCCTGCGACGACCCGGTCTCGGCGGATCCGTCGTCGCCGCCGCCGACCTTGATCGACGGGAGGGACGTCCTGGTCGTGGTCTGCTCGGTGCCGCCACCGCCGCCGGGGTCCTCGTTCTCCTCGTCCCCACCGGAGAAGACGAGGATGGCGGCCACGATCAACCCGATCGCGACGAGGCCGACGATCACCGGCGCGACCCACCGGGCGCCGCCGGTGGTCTCCGACGTGGTGAACGCGGTGCTGGGACCGGCCGGCACCGGCGGGCGCAGGCGCACCGGGTCGGCCGACGACGAGTGCGTGCCGGCGGGAACCGGCCGCTGGTAGCCGCCCGGCGGCGTGGTCGGCGGGCGCGGCGGGTAGCCCCCGGGGCCGGGACCGCCGTTGGGCATCGGCGCGGTGTTCTGCCGCGGGCCGTGCCCGACCGGAACGGCGGGACCGCGACGCACCGGCTGGGTGGGCGGGGCGGGCTGGACCGGGGTCGCGAGCGCCTGCTTCGCGGCGGCGATGAGCTCCCGGCAGCTCGCGTACCGGGTCTTGGAGTTCTTCGCCATGCCGCGGCGGATCACGTCGTCGATGGCCGGCGGCAGCGAGACGAAGTCGGTGAGCGCAGGCGCGTCGCGGTTGAGGTGCCCCTGGATCACCTCGGGCACCGGCCCCTGGAACGGCGGCCGCCCGGCCAGGCACGCGAACAGCACGCAGGCCAGCGAGTACGCGTCGGTGCGCGCGTCGACGGGCTCGCCGCGCAGGTGCTCGGGCGCGGCGTAGGTCGGCGAGCCGAGGAAGTCGCCGCCGCGGGTGCGGTGACCGGTCGCGCCGCGCCGGGTGAGCCCGAAGTCGGCGACGTAGACGTGCTCCGCGGTGGACTCGCGGCTCGTCACCAGCACGTTGGCCGGCTTGACGTCCAGGTGGACCAGACCACGCTCGTGCAGGTTGTCCAGCGCCTCGGCGACCTGGTTGAGCAGCGCCAGCGCGCGCTCCGGCTCGAGCGGGCCGTCCTTGATGAGCGAGGCGAGGTCGGAGCCGTCGACCAGCCGCATGGCGATGTAGAGCAGCCCGTCGACCTCACCGAAGTCGTACAGCGGCACGACGTTCGCGTGGTCGATGGCGGAGGTGTTGCGTGCCTCGTCGACGAACCGCTCGCGGAACTCGGGGTCCTCGGTGAGGTGCTCGGCGATCACCTTGAGCGCGACCTTGCGGCCGAGGCGGATGTCGGTGGCCTTGTACATCACGCTCATGCCGCCCTTGCCGAGCACACCGTCGATCCGGTAATGCCCCAGGCGACGCCCGGTGAGGTCCTCCGCCACTAACTCATCCATTCGTTCGTGAGGGCCGTCCGCGACGACCCGAGCGCCCCGCAGCCCGGCGGTGGTGCGACTGACCCATCGCCACGCGAAGCCTAACGTTCGACGTATCCGCCCCGCGTGCGGTTCTCCCCCATCCGGGACCGTGCCGTTACCGAGCGGGGTCACCGACCGCCGCCCGCCTCCAACCAGGCTGCCATGGCTCGGGGGTTCCGTGTCTGGATGAGCACCTGACCAGGCCCGGCGAAGTCCAGCAACAGTCCCTCGCCGGTGCGCACCGACTGCGGCAGCGACGGGCTCACCGCACGTAGCCGGCTCTGCGTCAGATCGCCGTATGCCAGCAGGTAGCTGGGGTCGACGGTGATCACCTCGCCGGCCTCGAGGGTGACCACGTCGAGCGAGCCGCAGCAGGCCAGCACGATCGCGCCGTCGCCGGAGACGTGATCGAGGAACCCGATGTCCGCGCCGAAGAGGCCGCGGAAGTTGGGCCACTGCGGGTCCGCGCGCACGGTGGCGGCCGCGGCGAGCCAGCTCCCTCGCGTGACGCACCAGCCGGCCATCCCGTCCAGCTCGACGGTGTGCACGTCGCCGGGCAGCGCGGGCGCCACGTCGACCCAGCCGCCCTCGGCCGGGGCGGTGAACACCGCCCGCCGCGCCTTGCCGCGCGCGCCGCCGCGGGACGGCACGACGAGCATCCCGTAGCTGGTGGCGATCATCGCGGCGTAGTCGGCCTGCACGGCCTCACCGGGCGCCAGCAACAGCCGGGCGACACCGAACGCCGGGGTGTGCCGAGTGCGGACCTGCACAGCCAGCCCTCCGTGAGATGTGATCGTCGACCGGTCATGGGCAGTCTGGCACGGGACGGACGCCGGGCGCGGTGCGTGAGGGGGCAGGATGCGAGCCGTGACACCAGCCACCAACACCGCCGCCGACACCGAGGCCGGGCCGCGGTCGGTCGAGGAGCATCGGGCCGCGGTGGCGGCGCTCCTGCCCACGCTGCCGGTGGTCGACCGGCCGCTCGCCGACTGCGTCGGGCTCGTCCTCGGCCGCGACCTGACCTCGCCGGTGGCGCTGCCGCCGTTCGACAACTCCGCCATGGACGGGTACGCGGTCCGCGCGGTCGACGTCGCCTCGGCCACCGCCGACGCACCGGTGACGCTGCCGGTGCCCGAGGACATCCCGGCCGGCCGCACCGACGTCGTGCCGGTGCGGCCGGGCACCGCGCACCGGATCATGACCGGCGCGCCCCTGCCGCCCGGGGCCGACTCGATCGTGCGGGTCGAGGACACCGACGGCGGCATGCCGACGGTCACCGTGCGCGCCTCGGTCCCGGTCGGCACCCACCTGCGCCGTACCGGCGAGGACGTGGCCGCGGGCGCCGTCGTGCTGCGCGCGGGCACCGTGCTCGGCGCGGCCCAGCTCGGGCTCGCGGCCGCGGTCGGCCGCGCCGAGCTGCCCGTGCACCGGCCGGCCAGGGTGCTGATCCTGTCGACCGGCACCGAGCTGGTCGCGCCGGGCGTTGCGCTGAAGCCGGGACAGATCTACGAGTCCAACAGCGTGCTGCTCGCCGCCGCGGCGGCCGAGCTCGGCGCCGAGCCGACCGTGCTGCGGTTCGTGCCCGACGACGTCGCCGCGTTCCACGCCGCGATCGGCGAGCACCGCGACGCCGACGTCCTGGTCACCTCCGGCGGGGTGAGCGCGGGCGCGTACGAGGTGGTCAAGGACGCGCTGTCCGGCCAGGGCGTGGAGTTCCTGCGGGTCGCCATGCAGCCCGGCGGACCGCAGGGCAGCGGCCGGTTCGGCGACCTGCCGGTCGTGTCGCTGCCCGGCAACCCGGTGTCGACCGCGCTGTCGTTCGAGCTCTTCCTGCGCCCGGCGCTGCTGGCCGCGATGGGGCACCGGGTGGTCGACCGGCCGCGGGCGCGCGCCACGACGACCGAGGAGCTGCGCTCACCGATCGGCAAGCGGCAGTACCGGCGCGGTCAACGCAACGGCGGCAATGTCACCCCGGTCGGTGGGCCCGGCTCGCACCTGCT
Organism: Actinophytocola sp.; assembly: GCF_009379765.1. Lineage (GTDB taxonomy): Bacteria > Actinomycetota > Actinomycetes > Mycobacteriales > Pseudonocardiaceae > Actinophytocola. The sequence continues at coordinate 4,335 of NZ_WHTD01000243.1, forward strand.
GGCGTCCTTCGCCGCGTCCGACTGCCTGATCGTGGTCCTCGAGGACGAGACGGTGATCCCCGCCGGCGCCCAGGTCGAGGTGGTGCTGCTGCGCTGACCCGCCAATAGGGTGGTGGCGTGGGAGTCGTCGCGTGGATCGTGTTCGGGGCCGTCGCCGGCTGGGTCGCCAACGTCGTGGTCGGCGGGCGCGCCCGGCAACGGCAGGGGTGCCTCGTCAGCGTGCTGGTCGGGGTGGTCGGCGCGGCCCTCGGCGGGTTGCTCCACAAGTGGGTCACCGGCCACGAGAAGACCTTCGAGTTCGACTTCCCGAGCCTGGGCGTGGCCGCCCTCGGCGCGGTCGTGTTGCTGCTCATCCTGCGCCTGGTTCAGGCCGCGGGGCGGGGCAGAACCGGCAACCGTCAGTAACCGAATACCTACAGTTCGCCATTGCTCACCGCTCGTGTGCGGGCGTACACTGCCGGTGCGCTGAACCGTAGGTCGACCGGCTGGCGGTGCATGTCGTCGGGGGATGCACGGCCGGCCGGCGCGACGGGCGGGCAAAGCCTCCCCCACCGGTCACTTTCCGCGATGGGCGTAGCGTGGTTCGTATCTGATAACCGCACCCGTGCGAGGAATGTCCGGCCATATGACCGATCCCCAGGAGCCATACGATTCCGGCAGGCTCGCCCATATCGTGGCGTTGACCAGGAGCGTCGTACCGCCCATGCACCCGGCCGGCCGGCCGTTCGTGCTCGGCGCCGCGGCCGCCACGCTCGTGGTCCGCCGACTGTCGCGCCGGCTCGGCCTGGTCGGCACCGTGCTCACCGGCGCGGTCGCCTGGTTCTTCCGCGAGCCCAGGCGGGTCACGCCGTCGCGTTCGAACCTCGCGGTCGCCGCCGCGGACGGCACCGTGTCGCAGGTGGTGCTCGCCGGGCCGCCGGCCGAGCTCGGTCTCGGGTCGCACGAGTGGCTGCGGATCAGCGTGTTCCTGTCGGTGTTCGACGTCCACGTGCAGCGCGCGCCGGTGTCCGGCCAGGTCACCCGCACGGAGTACAAGGCGGGCAAGTTCCTCTCCGCGGACCTCGACAAGGCGAGCGAGGACAACGAGCGCAACTCGCTGCTGCTCACCACCCCCGAGGGCCACGAGGTCGCCGTCGTACAGATCGCCGGGCTCATCGCGCGGCGGATCGTCTGTCGGGTCGCGGCCGGGGACAAGGTGCGTGCCGGCGAGACCTACGGGCTCATCCGGTTCGGCTCCCGGGTCGACCTCTACGTGCCGACCGACTCGCGCGTGCTGGTCGAACCCGGCCAGCGCACGATCGGCGGCGAGACCGTGCTGGCCGAGCTCCCGAACAGTCCACTTCGGACTCCCACACCTACGGAGGGCTGAGTGGTCGCGCGCTCACCCGGCGTTCGGGTGCTGCCGAACGCGATCACGGTGCTCGCCATGTGCGCCGGGCTCTCGGCGGTCCAGTTCGCGCTCAGCGGCAACTTCGCGGCGGCGATCGCGGCCATCGCGGTCGCCGCGGTGCTCGACAGCCTGGACGGCCGCATCGCCCGCCTGCTCGACGCCACCAGCAAGATGGGTGCCGAGCTGGACTCGCTCGCCGACGCGATCTCCTTCGGCGTCGCGCCCGCGCTGGTGCTCTACGTGTGGCGCTTCGAGGGCAACCGGCTGGGCTGGGTTGTCGCACTGGTGTTCGCGGTCTGCATCATCCTGCGCCTCGCCCGGTTCAACACGCTGCTCGACGACACCGAGCAACCGCTGTACGCCAAGGAGTTCTTCGTCGGCGTGCCCGCGCCCGCCGGCGGGCTGCTGCTCCTGCTGCCGCTGATCCTGCGCGTGCAGATCGGGCGGGACGGCTGGTGGTCGACCGGTCCGGTGGTCGCGGTGTGGACCGTCGCCATCGCGGCGCTGCTGATCAGCCGCATCCCGACGCTGTCACTGAAGACGATCCGGGTGCCGGCCCGCGCGGTCGCGCCGCTGCTGGTGCTGGTCGGCCTGCTCGCCGCCGCGGTGATCACCTACCCGTGGGTGGCGCTCGCGAGCGCGCTGATCATCTACCTGCTGCACATCCCGTACGCGGTGCGCCGCAGCCACTGGCTCGCCAACCACCCCGAGGCATGGGACGTGCCGCCGAGGGAGCGCCGGGCCATCCGCCGGGCACACGGCGTCGGCCGGCGGCTCGGGCTCCGGCCGCCGATGCGCAAGGTCGCCGGCGCCGCCAGGCGCGCGGTCTCGGTGGCGCGGCGCAACGGGAACGGTCATCGCGGCGGCGCGGTGCTGCTGCCCACCGACTCCAACCGGGTGCGCCGGTCGGTGCTGCGCGGGCGCGGTTGGCGGCGCACGGGACTGCGGCGCAACCAGGCCCGGCCGTCACGCGGCGACCAGTAGTCTCCGGACCCATGCCACAGATCACGCTCACCGCCCGGCTGTCGCCGTCGGCTCTCGACACCCGCCGCGGCGTGGTGCGGCTGCACCCCGAGGTGTTCGACGCGCTCGGGCTCGAGCCGTGGGACGGCGTGCAGCTGACCGGTGCCCGGGTGAGCGCCGCACTCGCCGCGGAGGCGGACCGGGCCGGCGCGCCGGGCGTGGTGCTGCTCGACGACGTGACGATGTCGAACGTCGGCGTGGCCGAGGGCGCCGAGGTCGTGGTGGCGCCGGCGACCGTCGGCCCCGCGCGGTCGGTGACGGTCGCGGGCTCGCGGCTCGCGTCGGTGTCGCTGTCGCCGGAGACCGTGCGGCTGGCGCTGATCGGCAAGATCCTCACGGTCGGGGACGCGGTGTCGCTGCTCCCCCAGGACCTCGCGCCGCCACCCGGGTCGGACCTCGGCGCCGTACGGGGCAAGCTCTCCCGCGCGATCGGCATGACGTGGACCAACGAGCTGCTGACCGTCACCGCGACCGAGCCGGCCGGACCCGTCGCCGTCCATCCGTCCACTGTGGTCGGTTGGCGGGACGGCGCGCGTACCGGCGAGGCGCCTGTCGCCCAGCTCGCGGGCCCGGCCGGCGCGACCCTGCGGGTGGTCACCGACTCCGACACACCGCTCGAGGCGGATGTCGTCGCACCGACCGCACCGCCTGCCGAACCCCCGCCGCCGATCACCGACCTGGTCGGCGCCCGCGAGGTGGCCGACCGGCTGACCGAGTGGTTCGAGCTGGCGTTCCGCCGCCCGGAGCTGCTGGCGAAGCTGGGCGCCGCCGCGCAGCTGGGCGCGTTGGTCACCGGGCCCGAGGGGGTCGGCAAGGCGACCGTCGTGCGCTCGGTGGCGCACGCGACCGGCGCGGAGGTCGTCGAGCTGGCCGCGCCCACGATCGCCGCGCTGGAGGCCAACGCCGGTGCCCGCAGGCTGTCCGCGGCGATCGCCGGGGTCAGCGCGGACCGGCCGTCGGTGCTGCTGATCACCGATCTCGACGCGTTGCTGCCGGTGAGCAGCCCACCGCCGGTGGCGACGGTCGTGATCGACACGCTGCGCACGGCGATCCGCACGCCGCAGCTGGCGATCGTGGCGACCACGGCGCATCCGGAGGCGCTCGATCCCCGGGTGCGCGGGGTGGATCTGCTGGACCGATCGCTGTCGCTTCCGCTGCCGGACGGCAAGGTGCGCACGGAGCTGCTGCGGGTGCTGTTCCGCGACGTGCCCACCGAGTCCGATGTGGACTTCGGGGCCGTCGCCGACCGAACGCCGGGCTTCGTCGCCGCGGACCTCATCGCGCTGCGCAGGGAAGCCGCGGTCCGCGCGGCGCTGCGGCACAAGGCGGCCGAGGAACCGACGGTCACCGCCGCGGACCTGCTCGGTTCGCTGGACACCGTGCGCCCGACCTCGATGTCTACTTCGGACACACTGCAGACGGGTGGGCTGACGCTCGACCAGGTCGGCGACATGGTCGAGGTCAAGCAGGCGCTCACCGAGGCGGTGCTGTGGCCGCTGCAGTACCCGGACTCCTTCGCGCGCCTGGGCGTCGACCCGCCGCGGGGGATGCTGCTGTTCGGTCCGCCCGGCTGCGGCAAGACGTTCTTGGTGCGGGCGCTCGCCGGCACGGGCAAGCTGAACGTGTTCTCGGTCAAGGGCGCCGAGCTGATGGACAAGTGGGTCGGCGAGTCGGAGCGGGCGGTGCGGGAGCTGTTCCGCCGGGCCGCGGAGGCCGCGCCGGCGATGGTGTTCCTGGACGAGGTGGACGCGCTGGCGCCGCGCCGTGGCCAGTCGTCGGACTCCGGCGTGTCGGACCGTGTGGTGGCGTCGCTGCTGACCGAGCTCGACGGTGTGGAGCCGATGCGCGATGTGGTCATCCTGGGTGCGACGAACCGCCCGGAGCTTATCGACCCGGCGCTGCTTCGCCCGGGCCGGTTGGAGCGCCTGGTGTACGTCCCCCCGCCGGACGCGGACGCACGAACCGAAATCCTCCGCACGGCGGCGAAGAACACCCCGCTGGCCGATGACGTCGATATCGCCGAGTTGGCCGCCGATCTGGACGGCTACTCCGCCGCGGACTGCGCGGCCCTGATCCGGGAGTCGGCACTCACGGCGATGCGCGAGTCCCTGGACGCCATGATCGTGACCGCGACCCATCTGACCACGGCGAGAGCCTCGGTCCGCGCCTCCTTGGACCCGGCGCAGCTTGCGACCCTGGAGGCGTACGCGAAGTCCCGCTGACGCCTCCGGCCCCGGTATCAATTCTAGTGTCGCGTGACCCTGAAACCTTGACGCCGCTGCGGCCAACAGCGGCCCCTGTCTGTGTTACGGCGTTGGAGAAAAGCCCAAGTACATCCAGTACGAGCGGCTTTCCTCCGCCTTGCCAGGAACCACGTTGATCCACAGCGGACGCAAAGGAACAGGATCACGCGACACTAG
>NZ_WHTD01000167.1 GCF_009379765.1 Actinophytocola sp.
CCAGGCTGCCGAGCCCGCCGCGGTGGCCCACCCACACCTCGCCGCGCCCGGCGGGCAGCCGCACCGCGGCCCAGCCGCCGGTGGTCCCGGCTCGCGGGCGCGCATCGGCCAGCTCGTCGCGGTCCACGCCGACCCGCGCCCCGTCTGCCTGGACGTGCACGAGGTTCCAGCCGGGCAGGTTCGGCACGATCGTCACCTCGACCGTGCCGGCCCCGATGTCCACCTGGCCGGCCGTGGCGACGCCCGGCACCGGCTCCGCCGGCCGTAGCACGATCGCCCGCGCGGTCCCGGCGACCATGGCCATCGCCACCAGGGCGGCGCCGACCCGGACGCCCACCAGCGTCCCTCGCCGGCGCGGGCGGCTGACCGTGAACCACGCCAGGCCGACCAGGGCGAGCACCACCCCGGTGTGCAGGTCGGTCGCGGTCGCCGCGGCGGTCCCGCCATCGAGCCAGGCCCGGCCGAACGCCAGCACCGCGAGCAGCGTGCACAGGCCGAACACCCACGGCGCCGCCGCGTGCAGCCGGGCCACGGTCGGCGCGAACCGGCGGTCGCGTGACCGGATCACGTACATCGGCACGGCGAGCGCCGCGAGCAACGCCGGCACCGTCTGTTCCGGCAGCGCCAGCCCGCCGGAGAGCAGCAGCTCCAGCGCGGCCGCGGCGGCTGCGGCGATGACCACCCAGAACGTCGTCCGCCGGTCCGGCTCGGGCAGGAAACCGCGCAGCAGGGCGAAACCCGCCACCGTCGGGACCGCGACGAACAGGGCGACCCGCAGCACGAGCGGCCCGATGCTGAGCCCGACGGTCAGGACGTGGTCGTGCCCGCCGCCCGCCGCCAGGGCGACCACGGGCTCAGGCGTTCGCGGTGGCGGTTGCTCGGACCCGGGCCGGCCGGCACGAACAGGTCATCTCCGCGACCTCGTCCGGCCGCGGCCGCAGGTGGTAGACCATCGCCACCACCATCGGGACGAAGACGACCGCGTTGTAGAACAGGTGCAGCTCGACCCGGGCGAAGAGGAGCTGGGCGATGCTGGTCGGCACGGGCTTGCCCATCAGGTTGGCGCCGGTGATCGCCTGCAGCAGCAGGAGCAGATGCTCGAAGTGGTGCCACACCTGGATCCACATCGCCACGTTCCACCACGTCCGGGACCGGCCGGTGAACCCGTGCCGCAGCGCTACGAACGACACCAGCATCACGACGGCGAAGCCGTAGTGCAGCCATTCCGACTTGGCCAGCCACGGGAAGGCCAGGCCGAGCGCGCCGCCCGCCGCCGGCCGCGGCCAGCCCAACAGGTAGATCTGGGCCGCCTGCGCGAGGTGTTCGACCCAGTGGGCGACCACCACGATCGTGAACACCATGAGCGCGGCCTTGTGGTGCCGGGTGTTCAGCAGGCCGCCCTGGCCGAGCCAGCGCTTCTCGTCAACCGCAGTGGTCACTGGTTGCTCCACTCGTCGAAGGGGCCTCGCCCGAAGCGAGATCGCGCGTTGTGCCGGCACAACGCCTGGTCGGGGTGATGTGTACGGAAATCGTGCGTTGTCAACGGGTTCGGCCGCATCTTCGGTGATGCGCGGCCCCCACGGCGGGTGCGGTGGGGGCCGCGCTCCTGTTCCCGCGACGGATCACGTCACGCGGCGTCGCCCGGGGCGTGCACCGGGCTGTTCTGATACGCGGTCAGGCGCCATTCTCCGTCGTCCTTGACGACCACCCAGGTGGCGCGAATCGCTCGTGCCTCGGACACCTCGGTCTCCCCGGGCGCCAGCACCCCGCCCTTGCTGATGACCACCGCGGTGTTTCCGTGGACCTCCAGGTCGATGGGCTGCCCGGTCACCTGAGTGCCCTGGTAGGGGCCCGCGAACGCCTGGGTCATGAAGGCACGGATGTCGGCTTGTCCCTTGCGGAAGACGCCAGGCAGGATCATGGTGCCGTTCTCCGTGAAGACGCGGGCGAAGGCATCCCCATCGTGCGCTGCCCACGCTTCGGTGATTCGGTGGAGAACGGAGGTGATCGCGGCCTGGTCGGCGGAACGGTCGATGGTCGTCATCGGCACTCTCTTTCTCGGCGAAACGAGACGTCGCTCATCAGGCGAAACGGATCTCGCGGATCAAGTCAGTGTGGTTGCAACGGTTACTCGTGGCATCTTTCGTACTGTCGGATTCACCCCCTGTCGGCTTGCGCGCCCTCTAACTGATCGTCAACTTATGTTCGCGCATCCAGATGTCCACCTCGAGCAGCGGAATCAGGAGGTGCGCCGTGCTGACGTGGGTCATCGTCGGGCCGTAACCATCGGCCAGTTCCCGCACGCGCCGGTGGTCGAGCAGCCCGGACATCGGCGATGACGGGTCGTCGAGCAGGCCGAGCACCGCCCCGCGAACCGCCGCCTCATGCGCGGGGGCGTGCATCGCCGGATACCCGGACTTCGGCCGGGTGAGGATCTCCTCCGGCAGCAGGTCCGCGGCGGCCATCCGCAGCAGGCTCTTCTCCCGACCGTCGGCGACCTTCATCGACCACGGCACGTTCCACACGTACTCGAGCAGCCGGTGGTCGCAGAACGGCACGCGGACCTCGAGGCCGACAGCCATGCTCATCCGATCCTTGCGGTCGAGCAGCATCGCCAGCGGGCCGTGCAGGCTGAAGAACAGCACCTCGCGCATCCGCGCGTTCTGCTCGTCCTCCCCGGTCAGCCGGGGCACCTGGTTGCGGAGGGAGCCGTAGCGGTCTTGCTCGAACTCCGCGGGTCGAAGAGCCGTGCGTAGGTCCGGGGCGAGGCAGTCAGCGAGGCGAGGCGCGTCACCCATCCACGGAAAGCGGTCCCGCCACACGGTCTTCGGGTCGTGGAACCACGGGTATCCGCCGAAGACCTCGTCCGCCGCCTCACCGGAGAGCGCGACCGTGGAACGCTCGCGCAGCGCGGCGAACATCAGGTACATCGAGGAGTCGAACTGCCCAAGGCTGGGCAGGTCCCGAGCTCGCCGAGTGAGCGGGATGGCCCGCTCGACCGCCTCGGCGTCCAGGACGACGTCGACGTGCTCGGTGCCGATGTGCTTGGCCGCGAGCGCCGCGTACGGGGCGTCCCGCTCCGGTCGCAGCGTCGTGGGGCGGAAGTCGGCCTCCTCCCCGTCGAACCGCACCGAGAAAGACGACAGCGGGCCTTCGCCGGACCGGTCGAGGGCACGCGCGGCAAGTGCCGTCACCGTGCTGGAGTCCAGGCCGCCCGAGAGCATCGTGGCTCGCGGCACATCTGCCACCAGTTGCCGGTCGACGATGTCGACCAGCAGCTCACGGACCGTCCGCACCGTCGTCTCGAGATCGTCGGTGTGCTCGTGGCTCACCAGCCGCCAGTACGGATGCTCGTGGCTGCCGCGCCGGTCGATGGTGACCACGTGGCCGGGCTTGACCTCACGCAGGCCGTCGACAGGCGTCTCGCCGGGCACCGCGAGCCGGGGGTTGAGCAGGATCGTCAGGGCCTCCGCGGAGACGGCCGGCCGGAAGTCCGGATGGGCCAGGATCCCCTTGGGTTCGGAGGCGAACAGCACCCCGAACGGTTGCGGCGCGTAGTACAGCGGCTTGACGCCGAGCCGGTCGCGGGCGAGCACCAGCACGTCGCGCACCGAGTCCCACACCGCGAACGCGAACATCCCGTTGAGCCGCTCGACGCACCCCGCGGCCCATTCGACGTAGGCGCGGAGCAGGACCTCGGTGTCCGACGAGGTGCGGAACCGATGCCCCAGCCGACCGAGCTCGCCGCGCAGCTCACGGAAGTTGTAGATCTCGCCCGCGTAGGCGAGCACCACCGGACGGCGCTCGGGTCCCACCTCGGTCAGCATCGGTTGCGCGCCACCGGCCACGTCGATGACGGCGAGCCGTCGGTGGCCGAGGGCGGCGTGCGTGCCGAGCCAGGTGCCCCGATCGTCGGGCCCTCGCTCGCGCATGGTGTCGGTCATGACGTCGAGGAGGCCCTGCTCCCCGCGAAGGTCCCTGGAGTAGTCGAGCCATCCGACGAAGCCGCACATCAGTTACTCGCCTTCGCGTCGGGTGCGCCGGTTGTCATCGGCAGCACGGCCTTCTCGAATGCCCGCTGGTCGCCGGCGAAGATTCCGTCGTCGCGAGGCCACGGCACCACCACATCGGTGAACCCGACCTCGGCACAGCGGCCGACGACGTCGGCGAGCCGCTCCGGCGAGTCGAACGGGTCGGACACCACCCGGCTGAGGTTCACGAGCCTGCGCAGCCGGTCCGGCGGTCGGGCCACCCGTGCACAGGCCGCGTCGACACCCACGAGCTGGCGCCGCCACGTCCGGAAGGCGGCATCCTCGGTCCGCCATTCCGGTCGTGCCGAGTCGCCGGTGGTGACCCAGATGTCACCGAGGTCCGCGGCGAGGCGCATGCCACGAGGACCCGCGGCGGCCACGGCGAGTGGCGTCCGGGGCCGCTGGACGCATCCGGGCGAGAGCCACACGTCCTCCGCCGTGTAGTACCGACCGGCGAAGGTCGTCGCCGGGTGGCGGAGCAACCGGTCCACCAGGGTCACGAACTCCGCGAACCGCTCGCCACGCTCCGGGCGTGACGGCACGGGACCGCCGAGGGCGGTGTTGTCCAGGTCGTGCGCCCCGGCACCGATGCCGAGCACGAACCGGCCTTCGCTCAGCTGGTCGACCGCCATCGCCTGTTTGGCCATGAGCACCGGGTGTCGGAAGTTCGGCGATGCGACCAGGGTGCCCAGCGCGATCCGGCTCGTGGCGGCCGCGGCCGCCGTCAGGGTCGTCATCGCGTCGAACCACGGCCGTTCGCGCGGCGTTCGCCACGTCAGGTGGTCGGGGACCCAGGCGTGGTCGAAACCGAGATCCTCGGCCCGGCGCCACACGTCGAGAACGCTGCGCCCCGGGTGCTCCGGCAGCAGCAATGCCCCGAGCCGTGCTGCGGTACCCATCTCACACCTCCAGCACCTGGCCGGCCGGCTTCCCGACGCCGACCGACTGCTTGCGCAACGCATATCCGCCGGCCAGGACCGTTCCCATCCCAGCGACCAGGAACACGCCGGCGAGCACGAACCAGCCAGTGACGCCCCACTCGACCAGCAGGAGCGTCATGACGCCCGGCGCGACCGCCAATGCGGCCGCCTGACCGGTGTTGAACATGCCCTGGTACTCCCCGTGCGCGTCGTGCGGGGTCAGGCCGACCGACAGGCCGAAACCGCTGCCCATGAAAAAGAGCTCACCGACGACGTGGACCGCGGCCGCGATGACCAGTACGACGAGCACCGTGACGCCCGCGCGGTGGTAGCTGGTCGCGAAGACGAAACAAGAGGCGGCGAGCAGGACTCCCGACCACAGGGCGAGCCGCGTGGCGCCGCGGACGGTCGCACCCGCCCTGGTCACCCGGTTCTGGAACAGGACGATCGTCACCGCGTTGAAGCCGATGAGCACACCCATGATCCAGGACGCCGAGCCGGTGTGCTGCGCGATCCACAGCGGTACCCCGGAGGTGAGCATTCCCCAGCACAGCGCCAGCAAGCCGTTCAGCAGGGTGAGCAGCAGGTACGGTCGGTCCCGCAGCACCAGCATGTTGCGTTTGATCATGCGATCGCGCAACGACGGCACGTGTGGCACCAGCCGCAGCATTCCCGCGCAGCCGAGATTCACCGCGCCGCAGAACACGATCAGCGCGAGGTAGGCCGCACGGCTGTCGATCGTCAGCACCACGGCACCGAAAGCCGCACCCACCACGATCCCCGCCTGAGTCATCACGCGGGTGGTCGAGATGGCGTCGAGGCGCTCCTCGTCGTTGCACAGGCCGGAGATCACCGCGATGCGAATACCGGGGACCGACCGTTCTGCCGCCACCATCACGCACGTCACGGCCACTACCGTCCAGAAGTCGCTCACGAAGAGATAACAGAGGACGGCGACGCCCTCGACGGCCTGGAGCGCGATCAGGACCTCGCGAGTGCCGAGCCGGTCAGCCAGGTAACCGAACGGCCCGCCCGCGAACATGCCGACCAACCCCGCGGTGGTGATGCCGATGCCGAACTCGGCGGGTGAGAGCCCGACCGACCGGATGAAGAACAGCGCACAGCACGTGAACCAGGCGCCCTTGCCGAACGAGAGAACCAGCGACGCCAGGTAGATCGTGCCGACCGGCCGACGCCACCAGGCCATGGTCAGGTAGGCCGGCCGCCGCAGCCCTCCCGGCACTCCCTTGATGTCGGTCACCCCCACCCCCTCGCGAGGGTTCTTATCGCGGTGCTGAACCGGGCCGCGTGGTCGCCGAGGTCGACGTCGACCCGCGTGGGAACCGGAAGCTCCGGCCCGGACAACGTACATCTGATGAATGTCGGTGCCGAGCAGTTGGCCAGCGCGCCGCGCAACAGCTCCGTCAGATCGTCGGCGGTGTCGGCCTCGTGGGTGCGGGGATAACCACATGCCCGCGCGAGTGCGCCCAGGTCCGGCCGGGACGGCACTGCCTGGCCTCCTGTCGACGCGTATCGGCCGTCGTCGAGCACCACGTGGACCAGCGGCAGGGAACGGTGGCCGCCGGCGATGATCAGGCCGACCGGATTCATCAACACGGCACCGTCGCCGTCGACCACAACGGTGGCCAGTCCGCTCTGCCGGGCGATCCCGAGCCCGATCGAGGATGCCAGGCCCATGGAGCCGGTCATGTAGAAGTGGTTCGGTCGGTCGGCGATCGCTCTGGCGATCCGGCACGCGTGGCCGGTGGTGAACACGATCGGCCGTTCCGCGGCCACCTCGATGATCGCGTGGACCGCGTCGTTCTTGTTCATGCACACCAGCCGAAGACCGGCGGTGGCACCAGGAGTGCGGCCGATCTGCCTTCGAGCTGAACCGTGTCCGCGGCCCAGGTGACCGAGCTCGCGAATCCCTGGTCCCGGTCGAGGGTGCGCGCCGCGATCCCAAGGCCGTCGAGCAGGCCCGCGGTGAGCCTGCCCATTGCCCGATTCTCCTGCGTCGGGTCCGGATCGACCCCGCGGAGGCTGACGATCAGCAGCATGCCGAGCCGGTACGGTTCGACGAGCGAGGCGAGCGCGTTGACGGACTGACCGAGCCCTGAGTTTTGCATGAGCACCACCGGGAACCGTCCGACCAGTGCGGCTCCCGCGGCCACTCCGACGGCGTTGTCCTCCCTGGCCACCGTGAGCAGTTCGGCCCGCTCCTGGAGCTCACGGTAGAGCGGCGCCAGGATCCCACACGGCGTCCCGAGGAACGGGCCGAAGCCGGCGACCACCAGGTCGTCGCAGAGCTGCCGCGCGATGTCCACGGTCGCGCCATGGTGTACTGCGGTCATCGGTCGATCACCTCTCGGCATTGACATCGGCCCGGTCCTCGACGACCGGCAGACCGGACAGGAACTCGTCCAGGTCGACCGTGCGTGCACCGTGCACCCCTGGACCGTCGCAACGGATGTCCGTCCTGGCCGGCCGGGTGCCGTCGAAGAAGTGCGTCGTGACCAGCTGGTCGGACTTGTCGACGGTGAGCATTGGGGTGGCGACCAGCAGATCGCGGATCAGCGGCGTGTCCCTGGCCGCCCGAAGGTACACCCGCCGTCCACCGTAGTGGTTCCCGGCCAGGACGACCGCGGGGTGGAAGCGCCGCTTGAACTGGAAGACTCCCTTACCAGGGAACGGATCCGCGCTGGAGAAGTCGATCCGCCGCACTCCGTTGCCGGCGGCCCATTCCATGGCCAGGTAGTACACGGCCTTCACCGCACCACTTCGATAGTGCGTCTCGTCCCCGTCCAGCACACCGAGCAGTCGCATCCGCAAGGTCTGGTGTCCGTCCTCCAGCCTGCACAGGACACCGGCAACCCGTTTGTCGCTCTCGTTGACGAAGAGGAGTAGTCCCTTGTGGAACAACGCGTGCAACGCGACCTTCCAGTCGGCGCTGCGTGCTCCCTCGCCGTGCCGAACCGCCATCGTGGGCAGGTGCATCCGCTCGTAGAAGAACTCCAGGTCGGCTTCGCTGTCGCCGACCTCGGCCGTCCACTGGTGGGTGCGGCGGAGCTTCGTGAACTGGCGCCGTTCGTTGGTGGACACCGTCCGGTACATGGCCTGTGCGTCCCCGGTGATGTCCAGCACCATGTGCACATTGAACGGCAGCACCACCGCATGCGCCGTGGGCAGGGCGAATGCCCTGCGTCGTGCGCAGCCGAGAAGGACGAGGTCGGCGTCGGGAGCGCTGAGGCCACCGCGCATCCTACGCCACGTGACCGGCGGGCCATCCACTGTGGATGGTGGCCCGCACAGTGCCGCCTGCTGCTCGGCCAGGTACGACAGAGCGTAGGTCGGGCCCTCCGGGAAGCCTTGGTACTCGATGGTCAGCGCTCGGTCGGCACCGGTCGACCGTACGGATGAGAACCGGCGTCCTGGCAGGCTCGCCCACAGCCGGCGGCCGGTCGCCCACGCGCCCGTCCCGTTCGTCCAGTGGTATCGGACCTGGGCGAGAGTGGGGGATATGCGGGAGGTCATGCGGCGTCCGCGACGGCGGAAGCCGGCATTGCGGCCTCGGCGATGATTCGCTGGAGATCGGTGGCGTCGGCGACCGCGCACAGCGAGCGGTGCGGGATCGGCGCGAACTCCGTCGCGTCGTATGAGCCGGACCCGTGGACGATGACCTCGTCGGTGTCGAGCAGCCCTCGGTCGATGCCGTTGAGAACGCCGGTCATCGCCATCACGAGTGACCACTCGCGCAGCGCCCGCGGATCGGCCGGCAGGGTGACCCCGGCGTTGGCCAGCAGCACCCGGATCTGGGCGTAGCGCGTCAGACACTCGTGCAGGGAGACGACGATGCCACCGCCGCCCTGAGTCCGAATGATCCGGTTCATGGCCGGTGACGTGGCGGGAGACCGCGTGTAGAAGGTCGACTCGAGGTCCTCGGCGGGATCGAACGTCGTGCGCGGATACCTTGGGGTGGCATCCTGGTGGTACAGACCGGACTCCGGGTCGGCGCGGTACACCGGCGGGTCCATCTCGTGGAGGCTGAGCACCATGTCGGCGGTTGCCAGGTGCTGTACGAGGAAGTACTGCGGCCGGGCCGCGGTGCCCGGTAGCAATGTCGTCCCGAAGTGATGGCCGAGCAGACCGAAGGCACTTGACACCGAGTGTGCGTGGGTCCTGGTGGTGCCGTGGGCCGGCGGCGCGATCGTGTGCTCGGCGAAGGCGCGGACCGTGTCGGCGCACTGATAGTTCGCTATGTCCATCGTGTGCCACAGTCGTACGCCCGTGGTGAGGAAGAGCTCCTTGGCGCAGGCCCGGAGAGCGTCCTTGGCGATCTCCTTGACGTGGGCAGGCTGTGCCCTGTCGAGTACGCACATCGGGTTGAGCGCGGCCAGCTCGCCGTCCTGGTCCAGCGCGGAGGACCACAGCTTCGGGCGGGCCACGTCGGGAACGATCGTCACGACCTGGAGTTGGCCCGGGTCGACGAGTCCGGCACGGTAGGCGCGGAGCACCGCGTCGCGGAGTGCGGTCGCCTTGTTCGCTGACGAGGGAGTCAGGATCATCACCCGCTCGCCGGTCCGGTTGATGTGGCGTACGGCGCGAGCCACGATGACGAGCGAGGCCAGTGTCTTGACCGTACGCGTTCCCGGGTTGCCGGTGAGATCGAGGAGCGCGAGCCGGGACCGTCCCGCCGTACCCAGGTCGGCGAACCGCAGATTCGCGACTGAGAAGAAATCGGTCAGTTCGGGGGTCAACTCCGGCAGATCGAACTCGGGCTCGAAATCCGCACCGGCGGCATGTGATGTGCCGATGACGGCCGTCGCACGTCGCAACTCGTCGTAGAACTCGACAGCGTTGACGGTCCGCTGACCCCACGAAACAGTCATGCTCTGCCCTTCGGCTCCGAATCGGACTACTTGAGGATTATTCGTTCACCTGCGGACTCCGGACATCTCCCGAGTTGCTCGGGAGATATCGACCCGGACGCCGCGGATCGCGGAGCCGCCGCGGCACCTCACCACCGCCCTACCGTCGTGCGGGATCAGATGTAGAGGGTGTTGGGCTCCTGTCCGCAGAGAATTCGCCCGTACAGTTCGGCGTTCGTGTTCGGGTTCATCAGAGCGTGCAGGTTGATGGCCTGGATGTCGCGGGCGATTCGTTGGATCGGCACGTCCCGGTAGATCGACGACCCACCGCTCGCCGCGTTGAGGATGTCGACCGCGTCCTTGGCCAGCCGGCATGCGGCGCCCAGGTCGGCGCGGGCCAGGACCCGCTCCTCCAGCTTCCACGGCGTGCCCTCGGCGGCCTTGGTGTCGACCGTCGACGCGAGACGATGGGCGTGGAACTGCGCCTCGTCGATCTTCAAGGACGCGTCGGCGACCTGGTGGTGGGTCAGTGGGGCAGCAGCCTGCTGCTCGTAGGACGTGTAGGTGATCTTGCGGTTGGGGAGCCGCTCGAGGAATGTGTCCTTGGCGGCCTTGGCCAGTCCGATCGCGGTGCCCACCGAGGACGCGGAGGCGACCGGCAGCAAGGGGGGCCGGTACATCGGCGAGTCGGCGTTGAGCGTCGAGGCGCCCTGCGCCTCGAGTACCGCGCCCAGCGGCAGTACGCGCTCCTGCGGGATGAAGAGGTCCTGGGCGATCGTGGTGACGCTGCCGCTGCCGCTGAGGCCGGACGTGTACCAGTCGTCGACGACCGTCAGGTCCGACATCGGGACCAACGCCATGATCGGCGCCGGTTCGCCCTCCGGCCCGGCGAGGATGGCGATGATCTCCTGCCAGTGACTGTGCGGCGCGCCGCTGATGAAGCCCCACTTGCCGTTGACCACGACGCCGCCGTTCGCCGGGACGGCCATGCCGCCCGGGCTCAACGTCCCGCACACCCGTACGTCCGGGGTCGAGAAGACGGCATCCTGGACCTCGTCCGGGAACAGACCGGTCATCCACGTCGGGATCCAGTACACCGACGCTGTCCACGCGGTGGATCCGTCCGCGCGGGCGAGCTCGGTCGCCACGTCCACCAGGGTGCGGGTATCGGACTCGTATCCGCCGTATCGGGCAGGTACCCGCATCTTGAAGATGCCGGCTTCGGCCAGGGCCTCGATCGACTCGTCGTGGATTCGCCGGTTTTCCTCGGCCCACGACGCCCTTTTCTGAAGAGCTGGTACCAGATCGGATGCGCGACGAACAAGTTGGTCCCGCGCCGGAACGGTGGTCACGACCATTTCCTCCCTGGAAATATGTAGGAGAGACCTTGCGACATGCGGCCGGTCAACAGCCGTAGCCGATGCTCACCTGTCAACCGTCGCACCGGCTCCTGGCGCCTTCATCTTCTGGTTTGCCTACTTCTCGAGGCGGACGAGCACGGTCCGGTTACGCCCGGCGTCGGCCGATGTTAGATTCGTGGCGGCCGAGTCGACGAGGAGAGTCATGAAGTACGTGCTGATAATCTGTGGCGCCGAGGTCGACCTCCTGGACTCGGTCGGGCGCCCCAAAGCGTCTGGCTGCGAGGGCTGGAACGACGAGTTGAAGGCCAAGGGCATGCTGCACAGCGAGGCCGGCCTGCGGCCGCCCAGCGAGGCCACCACGGTACGGGTACGCGGCGATGACGTGCTCGTCGTGGATGGGCCCTTCGCGGAGACCAGAGACCAGATCGGCGGATTCACCCTGATCGAGTGTGCCGATCTCGACGAGGCCATCGAGGTCGCCGCCAAACATCCGGTGGCGAAGCAGGGGTCGATCGAGATCAGGCCGCTCTGGGAGTAGCGCCGGCCGCCCTCAGGTCCTCGACATGATCTCCGCGAGCCGCCGGTCCAGGTAGCGGCGTTCGGTGTCGGTGCCGGCGAGCTTGATCGCCTCCTGGTAGGCCTCGACGGCATCCGCGTTGCGGTTCAGGCGGCGCAGCAGGTCGGCCCGGGTCGCGGGGAGCAGATGGTATCCGTCCAGTTCGCCCGACTCCGCCAGCGCCTCGACCAGCGCCAGGCCCGCCGCGGGCCCCTCGGCCATCCCGACCGCCACCGCCCGGTTCAGTTCCACCACCGGCGACGGAACCAGCCGCGTCAGCTGCTCGTACAGCTCGGCGATGTGTTTCCAGTCCGTGTCGGCCGAGTCACGAGCGGTGGCGTGGCATGCCGCGACGGCCGCTTGGAGCTGGTACGGAGCGATCCGTCCGTGCCGCAACGCCAGCTCCAACTGCTCGACGCCCTCGGCGATCTCGGCCTTGTCCCACTGGCTTCGGTCCTGGTGCTCAAGGGTCACCAGGTCTCCCGCGTCGTCGACGCGGCTGCTGCGGCGAGCGTCGTGCAAGAGCATCAGGGCGAGATTCCCGCGCACCTCGGGTTCGTCGGGCATCAGCTCCACCAGGACCCGGGTCAGCCGGATGGCTTCGCCGCTCAGGTCCGGCCGCAGGAAGTCCTCACCCGCCGTAGCGCTGTAGCCCTCGGTGAACAGCAGGTAGAGCACGCCCAGGACCGCGGTCAGCCGCTCGGGCAGCAGGTGCGTCGGCGGCACCCGGTACGGGATGCCCGCATTGCGGATCTTCTGCTTGGCCCGCACCAGCCGCTTGGCCATGGTCGTCTCCGGCACCAGAAACACGCGGGCGATCTCCGCCGTGCTCAGTCCGGCCAGGGTGCGCAGCGTCAGCGCCACCCGCGCCTCCAGCGACAGGGCCGGGTGGCAGCAGGTGAACATCAGCCGCAACTGGTCGTCCCGGACGCCGCTGACGGCCGCCGCGTCGTCCGGCGGGCTCTCCTCGTGCCGCGTGACGGCCATCTCCCGCAGCTTGGCGGCACCCACCGCGTCACGACGCAGCCGGTCGATGCCGCGGTTGCGCGCCGTGGTGGTCAACCAGGCACCGGGCCGGTCCGGGATACCGTGCTGCCGCCACCGGTCGAGGGCCATCGTGAAGGCGTCCTGAGCGCACTCTTCGGCCAAGTCCCAATCGCCGGTGACGCGGATCAGCGTCGCGACGATCGGACCCCACTCCTGCCGGAACGCCGCGGCCACGGCGCCGGCGACCTCCTCCTGGTTCACCGTGACCAGACCGGCCTGCGCGGAGTCGAGATGCGGGTCATAGCACGAAGGTAGCACCTTGTAACCCGGCGACAACGGAACAGCACGACGTGCCGAGGCGAGCGGCCCGCGGTGCGTCGGGCCGCTCGCTCTCCGTAGTCGAATCAGCTCCTGATGGGGGTGACCTCCGTGGTCATGGTGGTGAACCCGCGAACAGTGGCCCGGTGCACGCGCTTCAACTGCGCAGCATCGATGTCGTAGTCGGCGACGCGGGCGGCGAGCTCCTCCAGCACGATCCTCGCCTGCAGGCGACCAAGCAGGTTGCCCAGGCACGTGTGCGGTCCCTTGCTGAAGCTGAGCACCCCGGTCGCGTCGCGGCTCACGTCGTATTTGTGGGGTTCGGGGAAGACCCTCCCGTCCCGGTTGGCCGCGCCGAGCAGGAGCACGAGCTGGGCGCCCTGGGGAATGGTGACGTCGTGCAGCACGATGTCTTCGTTCACGTGGCGGTTCACCATCTGAACGGCCGAGTCGTACCGCAGAGTCTCCTCCACCCAGCCGCGGATGCCGCCCGCCATGGCGACCTTGCGCTGCTCCGGGTTCCGCCACGCCCAGTACCAGGCGTTGGAGATGAGGTCGATCGTGGTCTGGGTGCTGGCCCCGCCCAACAGGTGGAGAAAGGCCACGATCTCGTGGTCGGTCAGGCCTCGCCCGTCGACCTCCGAGCTGACGAGGGAGGACAGCAGGTCATCGCTCTGCACGCGGCGTTTCTCGGCGACCAGGCCAACGTAGTACTCGGTCAGGTCGTAGAATGCCTTCATCTCCTTGGGCGAGATGTCGACGGCTCCGTCCTCACGGTGGACCGTGCCGTCGAGCAGGCGTTGCGCCAGTTCCTGGTCGGCCTCCGGCACCCCGACCACCATGGAGATCGTGGCCATCGGAATCGTTTTGGAGAGGTCGACGACGAAGTCGAACTTGCCACGCTCGACCGCCGCCTCCACGTTGCGGCGCGCCAACTGCCGGATGCGCGGCTCCAGCGCCGCGACCTTCCGCGGCGTGAAGCTGTCCGACACGAGCGCGCGGAACTGCGTGTGCTCGGGCGGGTCCATCGCGACCATGGAGTGCATCTTTGCCGCGTCTGGCTTCCAGAAGTCCCGCTCGAGCAGCGGCCCATGCGAGTTGGACAGCCGGTCGCTGTCCCGCAGCGCGGCGCCGACGTCCGCGTGCCGCGTCAAGGCGAATAGATCGAACTCCTCGCTGTAATATACCGGCGCCTCATCCTGCATCCGCGCATAGGTAGGATACGGATCAGCCTGGAACTCGTAGTCGAACGGGTTGTAGTCGATGTCCATCGAGAACTCCAATAAGTCTGCGTTCCGGCTGCGCAACAGCGATGACTACTTGGTCGGGGTAGCGGCCTGGCCACGGCCATTCTCACCCGGTTCGGTCCTGCGCGGCCTCTCCTGAAATGCGGTCCTCGGCCCGATACGTCCAGCACCTTCAGAGATGCGTCTCCGGAGCGGCGGATGCGACCGTCATTGTTGGTGAACCGTCGCGAAGAGGCCCCAGCTGAGCCAGGCGCCTTGGCTCGCTGACGCGGCCACGTCCCATACCGATCTAGGGAGTCATCCATGGACAATCGTTGTCCCTTCCGGCTGGACCCGACCGGCCGCGACATTCATGCGGAAGCCGACCGGCTGCGCGCCCAAGGCCCGGCGACGCGTGTGGAGCTGCCCGGCGGAGTCGTGGCGTGGTCCCTCAACGGCTACCGCGTCATCAAGCGGGTGCTGACCGACCCGCGGGTCACGAAGAGCGCCCGCAACCACTGGCCGGCCTTCATCAACGGCGAGATCCCCCCGGACTGGGAGATGATCAGCTGGATCGCCATGGACAACATGGTCACCGCGTACGGCAAGAACCACGTCCGGCTGCGCAAGCTGGTCGGGAAGGCCTTCACCCCGCGCCGCACCGAGGCCGTCCGACCCCTCGTGGTCGAGCTGACCAACGAGCTGCTGGATGCTCTGGAGGCCACCGCCAAACCCGGTGAGGTGGTGGACCTGCGGCAACGGTTCGCCTACCCGCTGCCCGCGCGGCTGGTGGCCGACCTGATCGGCATGTCGGAGTCCGCCCGGGTCGAGACTGCCAAGGTCATGGACCTGATGGTGGACACCACCGTCGGCCCCGAGCAGGCTCAGGCGATCCTGATGGGGTGGCGGAACGCGATGGCCGAGCACATCGAGGCCAAGCGCCGCAACCCGGGCGAGGACATCACGAGCGACCTGATCGCCGCCCAGGAGGACGGGACTCGGCTGACCGAGAACGAGCTGACCGACACCATCTTCGCGATCCTGGGCGCCGGCTCCGAGACCACCATCAACTTCTTCGACAACGCGATCACCGCCCTCCTCACGCATCCCGACCAGCTGGCCATGGTCACCTCCGGTCGGGTCGGGTGGGAGAACGTCATCGACGAGGTGCTGCGGGTCGAGTCGCCACTCGCGCACCTGCCACTGCGCTACGCCGCCGAGGACGTCGAGCTGGACGGCGTGACGATCCCGAAGGGAGACCCGATCCTCGTCAACTACAGCGCCATCGGGCGGGACCCGGACCTGCACGGCGACGACGCCGGCACCTTCGACATCACCCGGTCCGACAAGGAGCACCTGTCCTTCGGCTTCGGCCCGCACTACTGCCTCGGCGCGGGCATCGCGCGCACGGTGGCGACGATCGGCCTGTCCACGCTCTTCAGCCGCTTCCCCGATCTGAGCCTCGCGAGCCATCCCGATGACCTGCAGCCGCTGCCGACGTTCATCATGAACGGTCATCGCTCGCTGCCGGTCCGCCTGACCGCCTCGGCCTCGGTCCCGGCGGGAACGAGCGCGCACTGACCCGAATGTCCACCGCACACGGCGAAGCGATCTGGGCACGCCCAGATCGCTTCGCCGTGTCGATCGCCTCGCCGGGTCAGGCGGCTTGCCTCGAGCCGCGCAGCACGCGCGTGACCATGCCCGGGGTGAGCAGCTTGGTCGGTGGGTCCACCAGGCCCGCCACCCGCATGAACGTTCTCGTGACAGCGCCGTCCTGGCTCGCGGCGGCCTGCAGCCGTCGCATGTAGGCGTTCATCACCCGCACCTTCGCGTTACGCTGCCCGGCGACCTGCGGGAAGCTGAGGTCGCCCCCGGCCGAGATCTCCCACGGCACATCGATGACGGCCGCGATGTCGCGCAGCCAGCGCCTGGGCTCCGGCGCGGCGCCCTGCCGCAGATGACTCCGCAGGGTGACCGCCTCCAGCGCCGCCACCGTCATCCCCTGCCCGTACACCGGGTTGAAGCTGCATGCCGCGTCGCCGGTCACCAGCAGCCGGTCCGGGAACCGGGTCAGGCGCTCGTAGCGACGTCGGACACTTGCCGGATAACGGAACGACACCGGATCGCTGAGCGGTTCGGCATCCTGGATCACGTCATAGATGTCCGGCACGGGCAGCGACCGTACGAACTCGAGGAAGCCGTCCGGATCGGTCGGCGCACTGTCGCCCAGCACTCCCGTCAGGGACAGGATGCACCGGTTGCCCTCGATCCTGGAGAAGAACGCCCCACGGGGGTGCGAGGGTGACGAGACCGGGTTGATCGACAGGTCGCCGTTCAGGATCTCGTCCGAACGGAGCCGGTACAGGCGGGTGGTGTAACTGAGATCGATCTTGACGCGGTCCTCTGCCGGTCGCTCGTAGCCGAGCTCCGCGAGCCAGGCCGGTGTCCGCGACCCGCGACCGGTGGCGTCGATGACCAGATCTGCCTCCAGGACCTGCTCGCCGCCGTCCCGGGACTGCACGCGCGCCCCGGTCACCCGCCCGTGGTCCGGGGTCGTGACCAGCCCGAGGATGTCGCACGCCTCCAGCAGCCGCACGTTGGGCAGCGCGGCGGTCCGGGTCCTGATGTGGTTCTCCAGCACCGGCCGGGTGGCCGATACGCAGACCAACCCGGTGTCGGCCGGGCGGAGCCGCCGCCCGTTGAAGTACCAGCGCAGCCCGCCGAGGTCGCCCGTCGGGACGCCGTCAGCGACGGCCTGCTCGGTGAACCCCGGGAACAGCTCCTCGAGGATCCGCTGGCCACGCGCCAGTAACCCGTGCACATGGCGCCCTTGGGGGACACCGCGCCGCGCGGTCCGCACCCCGGTGAGCTCATCGCGGTCGACCACCAGGACCTCGTCGTAGGCGTCGGCGAGCACCCGGGCGGCCAGCAGGCCCGCGACGCTTCCGCCAAGCACTAGGGCACGCTCGCCCACCACATCACTCTTGCCCATACCGAACCTCCGTCGAGACGCCGGTTGTCATCACGTCGCCAACCATCACGAGCACCACCTCAGGGCTCCAGGTGAGCGAACTGACCGGAAAAACGGCCCGGTCCGGCCGGACCGCGGTAGGCCTGAGCGAGGTCCAGCCACCGGTCGGCGTCGGCGCCGACGGCCTTCACCGCGAGGTCGTCGCGGTGCCGGCGGCGGGTCGCCAGCAGGCAGAAGTCGACGGCCGGGCCGGTGATCCGCTGCTCGGCGTCGGCCGGGCCGAACTCCCAGACCTGTCCGGACGGGGCGGTGAGCTCATACCGGAACTGGACGTCCGGCGGGGTCAGGCCGCGCGCCTGATAGCCGAACTCCCAGACGAGGACCACGAATCCGACCAGGTGCTTGATCCTGTCGGTGTACTCGCGCCGCACCTCCAGCGCGTCCGCGATGTCCTGTCCGTGCCCGAACAGCTCCATGATCCCGGCACACGCCAGGACGGCCGGTGGGAGGGGCCGGACCAACCACGGCACGGTCTGGTTGCCCGGCACGGCGGCCAGCGCCTCCACCGCGAACGTACGCTCCGCCCGCCAGCGAGCCAGCACCTCCGCCGGCTGGTCGAGGTATTCCTCCACCTTCGCGTTCACGGCGGCGGCGAGATCCTGGTCCGCGGCGGGGAGCATTTCCTTGAACTCGGCAGGATCGGCCGCCGCCGTCCCGGCCAGGTGGAAGATGAAGGCCAGATGCGCGATCTGGTGCGCGATGGTCCACCCGACAGCCGGGGTGGGGAGGTCCCACTGGGCCTCGCCCAGATCGGCCACCAGTTTGTCGACCTCGCGGCTCTCCGCGGCGAGGTCCTGGAACACGTACTGCAGGTCGTTCACTTGAGGGGTCCTCTTTCTCAGCGGCGGATCCGGAGATCCGGGTTCGGTATGTGCTCGCTCGCGGTCCGCTGAGGCCGATCAGGAACGTGTTGACCATGCGGTCCGTGGAAGCCGACACAAATCCACGCGTGGATAGGTTCCCGCTGACTCATCGTCCAGGGCGGAGCGCATCGGCGCGTCTTCCAGAATGCCGATTCGATGAGCTGTTCATGCCACCCTGGAAGATGCCGGGTCGAGAGGAATCCTTGACGCTCAAAGGCATGTCATCCCGCAGACGAAACGTGTTCTGGGCGGGCGCCCTAACCGTCGTGGTGGGTGTCCTGTTGCATTTCCCCGACTTCCTGATGGCGGGGCGCCACGGCGATATGGTCATGATGGCCGGTATGGGGATGTCCGCCCAGATGACGGTGGGGATGGTGCTCATCGTGGTCGGCGTGTGCATGGCGGGCTGGGCCGTGCTGCCCTCGAGGCGGCCCTCCGGCGCGCGGATCGGCCTACTGGGAGACGCGCGGTTCCGGTCGATCGACGGCGCCCGGCTGACCCGTGCGCACTGGGCGCTGATCTCCATCCTGACGCTCGGGCTGGTGATCGACACGATGAAGCCGGCGACGCTGGGGTTCGTGGTGCCCGGGATGTCGGAGGAGTACGGGATGAGCACCCAGCAGACCGCGATGTTCCCGTTCACCGCGATCGCCGGCACGGTGGTGGGTTCCCTGGTGTGGGGCTATCTCGCCGA
>NZ_WHTD01000043.1 GCF_009379765.1 Actinophytocola sp.
ACAGTTTCATAGAGTTTCGGCGGTTATAGCGGTGGGGAAACGCCCGGTCCCATTCCGAACCCGGAAGCTAAGCCCACCAGCGCCGATGGTACTGCACTCGACAGGGTGTGGGAGAGTAGGACACCGCCGAGCAATCATTCCAACGAGCCCCGCGATTTTCGCGGGGCTCGTTGGCTTTTCCGGGTTTGTGCGGGAGGGTTGGCCATGGCCACCTACGTACTGATCCATGGCGCCTCCGACGCGTTCTACTGGCACCGTGTGGTGCCGTTGCTCCAGGACCGTGGGCACGAGGTCGTCGCACCCGACCTGCCGATCGGGGACGGCGACGCCGGCTTCGCCGACTACGCGGATGCCGTGGTCAGTGCGATCGGGCACCGGTCGGACCTGGTCGTCGTCGGGCAGTCCATGGGGGCCTTCACCGCGCCGATCGTCTGCCAGCGAGTCCCCGTCGAGCTGCTCATCCTGGTCGCGCCGATGATCCCGGCGCCCGGCGAGACACCCGGCGACTGGTGGGGCAACACCGGCCAGCCCCAGGCTCAGCGCGAGCTCGACGAGCGGGAGGGCCGGGACCCCGACGGCGCGTTCGACGTGGTGACCACGTTCCTGCACGACGTGCCCGATGAGGTCGTCGCCGCGGTGCTCGATCACGGGGTGCCCGGCCAGTCGGAGAACATCTTCGCCCAGCCGTGGCCGCTCGAGCAGTGGCCCGGCGTGCCCACCCGCGTGCTCATCGCCCGCGGCGACCGGCTCTTCCCGCTCGACTTCGCCCGCCGCCTGACCAAGGAGCGGCTCGGCATCACCCCGGACGAGATCCCCGGCGGCCACCTCGTCGCGTTCGGCCACCCGGACTCGCTCGTGGACTGGCTCGAGTCCTACCGCGTCGAGATTCTCGGCTAAATCACTGGACGGCACGGGCCGGCGCGGGCGAGCCTGTGGCATGGACGTGCAGGCACATGATGACCCGCGCGAGTTCCGGACCGCGGTCGGCAGCTGGTACTCGGTCGACCCCGTGCGGCACACCCTCGCGATCACCGTGATGGCCCGTTTCCTCGACGACCCGCTCATCTCGCCGGTCATGCTCACCGCCCACCGCGACGGCGTGCTCCACGGCATCGCCTTCCGCACGCCGCCGTGGCCGCTCATCATCAGCGGGCTCCCGGCGGACGCGGCCGCTCCCGTCGCCGCGGTGCTGGCCGAGGTCGACCCGGAGCTGCCGGGCGTCAACGGCCCGCGCGAGCTGGCCGAGGCGTTCGCCACCGCCTGGGCCGCGCGCACCGGCGCCTGCCTGCACGAGGCGATGGCCGGCCGGCTCTACCGGCTCGGCGAGCTGCTCCCGCCGACCGTGCCGGGCCGGTCCCGGCGGGCCACCAAGGCCGACGTCCCGCTGCTCGCCCAGTGGCGGCGCGCCTTCCAGGCCGAGGCCCTGGGGCACGACCGGCAGGCCGAGCGTACCGAGGAGCTCCTCCTGACCGCGATCGAGCGCGGTGACGGGCTTGCCCTGTGGGAGACCGGCGGCCGCGTCATGTCCTGGGCCAACGTCGGCGCGCCGATCGACGGCATGTCCCGCGTCGGCCCCGTCTACACCCCGCCCGAGCTCCGCGGCCACGGCTACGGCTCGGCGGTCACCGCCGCGGCCTCGGCGTGGGCCCGCGACGCGGGCGCCGAGCACGTGCTGCTGTTCACCGACCTCGCCAACCCGACGTCGAACTCGATCTACCAGAAGGTCGGCTACCGCCCGGTGTTCGACATCTGCGAGATCGAGTTCACGCCCGCACCCTGACGAGCGCCGAAACAGCCTGGCTACCCTTAAACCGTGACCCGTCTGCTCGTCATCCAGCCCGACCCCCAGGACCCGGTGGGTCCCCTCGGCGACTGGCTGACCGGCGCCGGCGCGGAGCTGCACATCCTCGCTCCGCCGGCCGACCCGCTGCCCGCCGACCTGCACGGCTACGCCGGGCTCGTCGTTCTCGGCGGCGCGATGGGCGCGCTCGACGACCTCGACCACCCGTGGCTCGCCGACATCCGCCGGCTCCTGTCCAACGCGGTCAGCAAGCAGCTGCCGACGCTCGCGGTCTGCCTCGGTGCGCAGCTGCTCGCGGTCGCCGCGGGCGGCAGCGTCACCGTGGGGGAGGAAGGGCCCGAGGTCGGCCCGCAGCTCGTCGCCAAGCGCGACATCGCGTGGACAGACCCGCTGTTCGCCGACCTGCCGCTGGTGCCCGACGTGCTGCACTTCCACTCCGACGTCGTCGACCGGCTGCCACCCAACAGCGCGCTGCTCGCGTCCGCCACCCGCTACCCGAACCAGGCCTTTCGGGTCGGTCGGTGCGGCTACGGCCTGCAGTTCCACATCGAGACCACTACCGACATCGTGCGGCTCTGGGCCCGCGACTTCCCGCGCGAGGCCGAGTTCGCCCGCCCCGGCGACCTCACGGCCGAGCGGCTCGACGAGCTGCATGCCGACCTCGCCGAGACCTGGCGCCCGGTCGCCACCCAGTTCGTCCGCCTCGCCGCGGGTGACCTGGCCCCGGCCGATTCGGCGCGCACCCAGCTACCGCTACTCGGCCACTAGTGTCCCCCGCCGGAAGTTCGTCACTCGATTCGCCGGCCCAGCTTCCTGCTGGCGGCGTTGCCGGTCCGCCCAAACTGGCGCTACGCCACCGAGCCCGACAAGTAACAGCACCGGTACGAGGACGAACCGGCGCCTTGCCAGCAGAAACCTGGACTCGCCGACGCACGCAACAGACTCCCGGCGGGGGACACCAGTGATGGCCGACCGCGTTCGTTCGGCACCCTCGACCGCGCGATACGGGCTCACCGACGACCGCGCCGCCGAGCACCTGCGCGCGGCCGGCTGGTGGGGCGAGGGCGGACCGGCCCCGGACCGCGAGGCCAGCATGATCGCGCTGTCCCGTACGGCCGACCCCGACCTGGCGTTGTTCGCCGTCGACCGGATTCGCACCGCCGACGTCGACGGCTGGCCCGCCGTCGACCGCGCCATCGCCACCGACCGCGGGTTGCGTGGCCGGCTGCTCGCCGTGTTCGGCGGCTCGACCGCGCTCGCCGACTTCGTGATCCCGCGACAGGGGGAGTGGCGCAGGCTGCTCACCGACCGGCAGCACTCGGTCGCCGACTACGCCGACGTGCTGCTCGGCGCCGTCGGAGCCGAGCGTGCGGGGGCCGCCCGGTCCGGGCCGCACCCGGTCGCCGGGCTCGCCAAGCCCGAGGCGACCCGCGCTCTACGGGCCGCTTACCGCGGGCTCCTGCTGGAGATCGCCGCGGACGACCTCGGCCACGTCGTCGAGCGCGACCTGCCGGTGTCGAGCTACGCGCAGACCACCCACCGGCTGACCGCGCTCGCCGAAGCCGCCATCCGGGCCGCGCTCGCGGTCGCCGCCGCCGATGTCGGCGAGGCACGGGACAACTGCCGGCTCGCGGTGATCGCCATGGGCAAGTGCGGCGGCCACGAGCTGAACTACGTCAGCGACGTCGACGTGCTGTTCATCGGGGACGGTGACGTCGACACCGCCACCCGGATGGCCAGTACGATGCTGCGGGTCGCCGGGCAGGCGTGCTTCGAGGTCGACGCGGCGCTGCGGCCGGAGGGCAAGGCCGGCCCGCTCGTGCGCACGCTCGACGGGCACGCCGCCTACTACCAGCGCTGGGCCCGCACCTGGGAGTTCCAGGCGCTGCTCAAGGCGCGGCCGATCGCCGGCGACGCGGCGCTGGGTGAGGACTACCTCGACGTCGTGCAGCCGCTGGTGTGGTCGGCGGCGGACCGGGACAACTTCGTCGACGACGTCCGCTCGATGCGCAGGCGGGTCGAGGACCACGTGCCGGCCGAGCTGATCGACCGCGAGCTCAAGCTCGGCCGCGGCGGGTTGCGGGACGTCGAGTTCGCCGTTCAGCTGCTGCAGCTCGTGCACGGCCGCAACGACGAGTCGCTCCGCAGGCGCTCCACCGTGGACAGCCTGGCGGCGTTGGGTGATGGCGGGTATGTGGGCCGCGCCGACGCGGCCGAGCTGGGCGAGTCCTACCGGTTCCTGCGGATGCTCGAGCACCGGCTGCAGCTGCAGAAGCTGCGCCGTACCCACACGTTCCCCGACGCGGGCGACACCGACGAGCTGCGCCGGCTCGCTCGCGCGGCGGGCATCAAGCCGGACCGCGGCAAGTCCGAGGGCGACGTACTGCAGAGCGAGTTCCATCGGCATCTGCGCCTGGTCCGCCGGCTGCACGAGAAGCTGTTCTACCGCCCGCTGCTCGAGGCCGTCGCCCGCGTGCCGGGCGAGGCGCTGCGGCTGTCCCCCCAGTCGGCCGAGGCGCGACTGGCCGCGCTCGGCTACGCGGCCCCGGACGGCGCTCTGCGCCACATCGAGTCCCTGACCGCCGGGGTGTCGCGGCGCGCGGCGATCCAGCGCGCGCTGCTGCCGGCGCTGCTGGAGATGCTCGCCGAGACGCCCGACCCGGACGGCGGCCTGCTCGCGTACCGGCGGGTGTCCGAGGCGCTGGCCGCCACCGACTGGTACCTGCGGGTGCTGCGGGACGAGGCGGCCGTGGTCGAGCGGCTCGCGACGCTGCTCGGCACGTCGAAGCTGGTGCCCGACCTGATCGTCCGCGCGCCCGAGGTGCTGCGGCTGCTGGGCGACCCCGAGCAGCTCGCCGGCCGGGACACCGCCGAGGTCGCCACGTCGCTTCGCCAGGCGGTGAACCGGCAGGGCTACCTGGGCAATGCGGTGGCCGCGGCCCGGTCGGGCCGTCGACACGAGCTGCTACGGGTGGCCTCGGCGGACCTGCTGGGCTTCATGGACGTGCTGACCGTGTGCCATGCGCTGTCCAGCGTCTGGTCCGCGGTGCTGCAGGCCACGCTCGCCGCGGTCGACCGGGCCGAGGCGGTGTCGGCCGGAGGTCATCGGGCGACGATCGCGGTGATCGGTATGGGCCGACTCGGCGGTGCGGAGCTCGGCTACGGCTCCGACGCGGACGTGCTGTTCGTGTGCGAGCCCGCCGAGGGCGTGTCCGACTCGGACGCGGTGAAGTACGCCTCCCGGGTCGCGCAGACCGTGCGCAAGCTCCTCGGCGCGCCGAGCCAGGACCCGCCGCTGCAGGTGGACGTCGACCTGCGGCCGGAGGGGCGGCAGGGGCCGATCGTGCGCACGCTCGAGTCCTACCGCGCGTACTACGACCAGTGGTCGCAGGTGTGGGAGGCGCAGGCGCTGCTGCGCGCCCGGCCCATCGCGGGCGACGAGGACCTCGGGGCCCGGTTCATCGAGATGATCGACCCGCTGCGCTATCCGCAGGGTGGGCTCGACGCCGAGCGCGTCCGGGAGATCCGGCGGATCAAGGCGCGGGTCGACACCGAGCGGCTGCCGCGGGGCGCCGACCCCGCGACGCACGCCAAGCTCGGCCGCGGCGGCCTGGCCGACGTCGAGTGGACGCTGCAGCTGTTGCAGCTGCGCCACGCCCACGGCGTGCCGTCGCTGCGCACCACCTCCACGGTGGACGGTCTGGGTGCGGCGGTGGAGGCGGGCCTGGTGGACGAGATCGACGCGACCGCGTTGCGCGAGGCGTGGCTCTTGGCCACCCGGGTGCGCAACGCGATCACGGTCGTCCGCGGGAAGATCACCGACCAGCTGCCGTCGTCGGGCCGGGACCTGGCGGCGGTGGCAGCCGTGCTGCGCCCCGACGCCGAGCCCGGCGAGTTCCTCGACTCCTACCGGCGGACGCTGCGCCGGGCCCGCGGTGTCGTGGAGCGGTTGTTCTACGAGGACTGAGCCTTGGGTCTCATCGCGGGCTTTTTGTCGGACCCTGCTTTTACAGTTGGTTCGTGACTTTTCGCATCCCCATCGTGGTGCGCAGCTACGAGCTGGACGCCCTCGGGCACGTCAACCACGCGGTGTACCACCAGTACGCCGAGGTCGCGCGGATGAACGGGTTCCGCGCGGCCGGCTGCGACTGGGACGGGCTGATGGACCGGCGGGCGGCGCCCGTGCTGCTCAGCACCACCGCGAACTTCCGTCGCGAGTTACGCGCGAACGAGGAGATCGACGTGTCCTGCGAGGTCAAGTTCGGCACCGGCAAGACGTTCAACATCAACTCGATGATCACCAAGGCGGACGGCACGGTCGCCGCCGAGGTCTACTGCATCGTGGGTGTGATGGACATCGAGGCACGCAAGCTGTTCGTCGACCCGCGGGCGATGCTCGAGAGCGGCGGGTTCGACCCGGCGGTGCTGTCCGCGTCCGACTAGCTGAGCGCTTCGAGCATCGCCTGGTGGTCGTGATAGTCGCGCGAGGCGACGATGTGGCCGTCGCGGACCCGGATCACCTGGATGTTGTGCACGGTGCTCGTGCGGCCGGCCGCGGACACTTCGTAGTCGTACTCGACCACGACCACCTCGGGGTCGGTGGTCTCGTGCGTCACCACGTTGTGCGCCCTGAGCCGGATCTGCTGGGTGAGGCTGCCGGCGAAATGCTTCGCGATCTCCTCCTTCCCGCGGATGACGGCGGGTCTCGGTGGGCTGAACGGCTGCTCGACCACGGTGTCGTCGGCGTAGAGGTCGGGCAGCTCGGACCAGCGGCCGTCGGTGATGCCCTGGAGCAGGCGCGCGGCCACCTCGCGTGGCGTGTCGGACATGGTGCCTCCCTGACGTAGCTATACCCTAGAATCGGAGTCGTGACTCCGCTAATTCGACGATACGGACTGGCTACTCCGCTTGTCAACGGCGCCCGCTCGTGACCGCGCCTCGCGGGCTGCGTGCGGACGCCCGCCGCAACCGCGAACGCGTGCTGGAGGCGGCCGAGTCGGTGTTCGGCGAGCAGGGCGCCTCGGCGTCGACGGAGGAGGTGGCCCGCAGGGCGGGCGTCGGCATCGGCACGGTGTTCCGCCACTTCCCGACGAAGGAGGCCCTCTACGAGGCGATAGTGGTCCGCCGCCTGACCCGCCTGGTCGCCGAGGCCCCGGCCGGCTCGGACGACCCGCGCGTCGCGTTCGAGGCGTTCTTCACCCGGCTCGTGGAGGAGGCGGCCGCGAAGAAGGCCTTCGCCGACACGATGGCGGTCCTGAGCCTGGACGTGAAGGCGACGGCCCCCGCCGTGGGCGAGGAGATCCGCCGGATGATCGGCGCCCTGCTCGAAGCCGCCCAGACGGCCGGTGCGCTCCGGGAGGATGTCGCCCTGCCGGAGATCATGGTCCTGTTGGCCGGCGCCTGTCTGGCCGCCGAACACACCCCCGACCCGGCCCTGCGCAAGAAAAGCCTCGCGCTCCTGTTCGACGGTCTTCGCGCCGGGCAATAGAAAACGGCCCGGCGGGTGGGACTTCTCCGCGACCGCCGGGCCGTGCCCAGGGTGGATCACCCAGGTTTGATCACACAGGTTTGATCACACGTCGTAGAACTGCTCACGCCCGTTGCTGACCTGCATCTTTACCACGCGTACCGCCGTTGACCCGGTGGTTTGTGGTTGTTGTCAGTCGTAGTCGGTGGTCATTCTTCGACGTATGACGGCCTGTAGACGGCCTGGGTCGTCCGCAATCCGAAACGGCGGTTGTGACGCAGTGTGACCCGGTTCGGGCGTTGCTGGTCAGGCGGCGTCATCTTCGGCGAAGGTTTCGGCTTGCCGCAGCACCAGCTCCACGGCGCGTGCCTCTGCATCCGGGGGGTATCCATGCCGAGCCAACAACCGCTTGATCTTGCTACGTAACCGGGCCTGTACCTGCTCACGCACAGACCAGTCCACCGCCCTGTCCACCCGGACCGCTGTGACCAGATCCCGTGCGATCTCGGCAAGAGCGCCGGTGGTCATCACCCGCACGGCGGACTCGTTGTTCGCGACCGCGTCGTAGAACGCCAACTCATCCTCGGTGAGACCGAGATCCTTGGCCCGGCCCCGGTCCGCGGACACCTCCTTGGCTAGATCCACAAGCGCCGCGATGATCTCGGCCGAGGCCAGTGCGCCATTGGTGTAACGACGCATGGTCTCCAGCAACTTGCCAGAGAACGTGCGTTGCCGTATCAGGTTGTGTGGGTGCACCGCACGGATCTCCCGCTCGATCGCGCGGCGTAGCGCCTCCAACGCCAACTCCGGGCGCCTACTCTCGCGAAGCCGAGCCACGAACGCCTCGTCGAGGTGGGAGAGGTCCGGCTTCTCTAGCCCGGCGGCGGCGTAGATGTCCACCACATCGTCCACCGCGACGGCCCCGGCGGTGAGTTGGCGGACCAGGAACTCGACCTCGGCCCGGCCGGAGATGCCCCGCTCGGCGCGCTCCTCGGCATCCCACTTGGCGAGGTAAACCCGAACCGTCTCGAAGAACGCTATATCGTCGACGAGGCCCGCTAGTTCGCTTGCTTTGGGGCGCAACGCGAACGCGCGCAGCAGGTCGTGTGCGGCCTTGGTGAACCGTTGCTGGGCGGTCGGCTGGTTTTCCAGACGATCGGGTTCGGGCCGCTTGAGGTAGTTCGCCACGTCCACGGCCGCATCGTGGAAAGCCTTGGGTCGTCCGGAATCCGGCGCCGTGCGCCATTCAATGTCGGCCAATTGTGCGACCAACACGCTGTGTAGTTCGCGCACAAGATCCAGGATTTCGTTCGTATCCCGGCCGATCGGCTTGCGGTTGCGGTCGGCCACCGTGTACTCGGCCAGCGCGCGGGTCAGGTCCTCCGCGATACCGAGGTAGTCCACCACCAGACCGGATGGCTTCTCGCCGAACCGGCGGTTCACCCTGGCCAGCGCCTGCATCAGCGATGCGCCGCGCATCGGCTTGTCCAGATAGAGCGTGTGCAGCGGCGGGGCATCGAATCCGGTCAGCCACAACGACTGGACGATCACCAGTTCAAGGTCGTTGTCCGGGTCGGTGACCCGTTTCTTGATCGCCTTGAGTTTGGCCGGAGTTCGGACGTGCGTGCCAACCGGCGGCTTCTCGCCAGGCGTGCCCGTGTAGGCGACTTTGATGATCCCCTTGCCGTCGTCGGCCGATGCCCACTCCGGTCGGAGCTTGATGATCTCGTCGTAGAGCAACGCGCAGATTCGCCGGGTGTAGCCGACGATCATCCCTTTGCCCGGCACTCCGGTCAGCTTGTGCAGCTGCTCCCGGCGGGCCTCCCAGTGCTCCACGCTGTCCTCGGCCAGTTGCCGCAGCCGTTCCGGGGCGCCGACCACGTCCTCGTAGATCTTGGTTCCCCTGGCGATCTCGCGGGCCTCGTCGGAGTCCAGGTCGGCGGTCAGGTCCTCTACTCGCTCGTCGAGATCGGCGACTTTGACGCCTTCTGGCAGGTGCACCGGAATGTGCCGGTTCTCGTAGAAGACAGGCACCGTCGCACCGTCGTCCACCGCGCGGGTCAGATCGTAGATGTCGATGTAGTCACCGAACACGGCTTCGGTATTTGCCTCGGCTCGGCTGATCGGAGTGCCGGTGAACGCGATGAAACTCGCGTGCGGCAGGGCGTCGTGTAGGGCGCGCGCCAGGCCGTCGATGAAGTCGTAGTGACTGCGGTGCGCTTCGTCCACCACCACGATCAGGTTGCGGCGTGGTGAAAGCACCGGATGCCTACGGCCGGCTTCCTTCTCCACTTTGGTGAGGCTGAACTTCTGTAGTGTGGAGAAGATGATGCCGCCGCTCGGCCGGTCGAGTTCGGTACGCAGCTCGGCACGGGTGAGCGCCTGCTTCGGCCGCTCCGGCAGAAGGGTGCTTGCCGAGAATGTCTCGTACAGCTGGCTGTCCAGGTCGATCCGGTCGGTGAGCATCAGCACCGTGGGGTTGGCGAGCGCGGGATGCCTGGCCACCTTCGCGGTGTAGAACTCCATCTCCTTGCTCTTGCCCGAGCCCTGGGTGTGCCAGACGACACCGGCCCGGCCGTCGGTCGCAACGGCCTGCACGGTCGCTGCGACCGCCTGATTGACCGCGTGGAACTGGTGCGCCTTGGCCAGCCGCACGGTGTCCACCGCACCGCCGTTGTCCGCGGAGAACGACACGAAGTCGGCGATCAGGTCGAGAAAGCGTTCCGGCGCGAACATCCCGGTGATCAGGACCTCAAGCGCGTTGCCGGCACGAACGTCCACTCGCTTGCCCTGCTCGTCGACGTTCCACGGCGCCATGTGCTCCCACGGACTGAACGGCGTGCCAGCGCGTGCGGTGACGCCGTCGGAAACGACTGCGACGATCGGCACGGCGAACCCGATGACTCCGAACTCGCGGCGGTATGTTTGCAGTTGGCGGTAGGCGGTCTCGCTGTTGTCTTCGGTGTCCGCCCTTTTCAGCTCGAACACGGCCAAGGGCAGCCCGTTGACGTAACAGACGATGTCGAACCGGCGGGTGTGCTTGCGATCAGCGAGTCGGACCTGGTTGACGGCCAGGAACTCGTTGGCGTAGGGGTCGTTGAAGTCGACCGCCCACACCGTGGGATGGCGTTCGGTGCCGCCCTCGTCGGTGTAGGAGACGCGGACGCCACGGGTGAGCAGGCCATGCATCCGGTGGTTCTCGTGCAGGGCATCCTGCGAGCGGCGGTCGAGCAGTTCGGCGAGCGCAGCATCCAGCGCCGATGGAGGGAGGTCCGGGTTGATCGCGCCCAGCGCGGCCCGCAACCGCTTCGTCAGGATCAGCTCGTCCCAGCCCGGACGTTCCCCGGTGCGCGGGGCCACCGCGGGGCCGTCCAGGTGTTGCCACGACCACTCGGCCAACTCGTCCAGCGCGTGCGCCTCCCAGTCAGCCTCGGACATACCCGCCATCGCCGCCCCTCCCCTCAGATCACGTCAGCTACATGTCGCTCCGCATCCCGAATCCGCAACTCTCCCGAGATCAACTTCGGCAACAACGTGTCCCGCAACTCGGCCAGCGCACGATTCTCCTGCTGTCGAGTCTCGATTGTGCGGTGAAGCGCACTGAGTGCCCTCTCCACGATCGGCCGGTATTCCGGCAGCGGCAGCGTGATGGTCCACGACGGCAGATCCGTCAGCGGTATGCGGTCGACTGTCGCACCGTGGATCGTGCGCTTGCGGATGGTCTCCTGGAACTCGTCCACTAGATACGCGTGTAGCAACGTCGCCGAACCCACGCGATCGTCGATTGGTCGCATAAGCGCCATCCGTCTCCCAAGGCACGCTCGCATGTCGGGTGGCATCAACGACGCGACACCGAGGCGGGTTTCATAGGAAAAGAGAACGTCGCCAGCGCGCGGCGTGACACGACGTGTCCAGCGTGTGAAGTCTTCATCAGACAAGTGGGCCGAACTATCGAGGTCAAGCAACCCATGGCTCAGGCTGCCAATACCCAGGAACCATGGCCCATGCTCCGTCTTCTTCGGAGTCGCATGTGGTCCGTCGAATACATCAGCGACCTCGCCAATGCGTTGCTGGCCAACTCGTGCCTCATCAGCGACGAACACAGCGTACCGAAGGCAGGCAAGGGTGAGAGCCGTGTCGACAATCTGCTCGTTGACCGCGATCTTGTCATCCAGTGCTCCAAGAACTGCAGCGATCGACCGTTGCTCGTCCTTCGACGGCAGGACCACGGGAACGGCGCCCAAAATCTTCGTGTTTAGGTTCGGCATCGTCGCGCCTACTGCATGGCGCACTATCCAAGCGCGAACAGCAGGATGCCCAAGATAGTATGATAGAAACAGGGAGTGGGCCCCCTCTCCAGGTCGGATGCGAAGACATCCGGTGCCACAAAGCCATCCCGACTCTCGATCGCGAACAAGTGACCTTCGCTCGACATCACCTCGTCGAGAGTAGACGATATCGCCAACCCGCACGAGATATTTACTCAATCTAGAAGCATCTTCTTCGGAGATTCTTGCTATGCTGTCTTCGATGATTAGGTTATCGCCAATATTTTGAGGCATAATGCTAGGAACACCATCGGGAACGTAGTCTGCCGCGTGAAGCTGACTCCCGAATGGGCCAGTTTGTATATCCCCGCCACCGTGCACGCAGATGTCCATCAGAGTCATAGTTTCCCAGTTACGCGGCGAAACATGAAAGAGCGACTCAGGCATCGAGACTCCCGAGCTGAGTGCGGACTTCCCGCTCCAGCCGAGCTGACTCCGCGAAGTGAGCGTAAAGCTGCTCGGTGAGCCGGGCGATCTTGTCGGCGATCGGCTCAACGTCCTGCTCGGCAGCGACGCTGCCGACGTATTGGCCGGGGATGAGTACGAAGTCGTTCTGCTTGATCTCGTCGAGGCCAGCCGAGTAGCAGAATCCCGGTTCGTCGGCGTACTCCGCACTGCGATCGGTGCCACGCCAGCGGTGGTAAGTGCTGGCCACTTGTTCGATGTCGGCGGCCGACAGTTCGCGCTCGGTCCGGTTGACCAGCTCGCCAAGCCCGCGCGCGTCGATGAACAGGACCTCGCCGCGCCGGTCGGCCAGCCGCTTGGCTCCTTGCGGGGTCTTGTCTCTGGTCAGGAACCACAAGCACGCGGGGATTTGGGTCGACCGGAACAACTGCGGCGGCAGCGCCACCATGCAGGCCACCAGGTCGCGTTCGACCATTGTCCGTCGGATGTCGCCCTCGTTGGATTGCTTCGACGACATCGAGCCGTTTGCCAGCACGATCCCGGCCCGTCCTCTGGGGCGCAGTTTGTAAGCCATGTGCTGCAACCAGGCGAAGTTCGCGTTTCCCTTCGGCGGCACTCCGTAGGTCCAGCGCTGGTCGCCGCCCAACCGGTCGCCACCCCAGTCGGAGATGTTGAACGGGGGATTGGCCAACACCACATCAGCACGTAGGTCTGGGTGCCGATCGTCATGGAAGGTGTCGCCCCACCGATCGCTCAGGTCGGCGCTGATGCCGTGGATGGCCAGGTTCATCTTGGCCAGCCGCCAGGTGTTCTCGTTCAACTCCTGGCCGTACACCGCGATGTCGATGGTCCGCCCGCCATGACTTTCCACGAACCGTTCGGCCTGCACGAACATGCCGCCCGAACCACAACAAGGGTCGTACACCCGCTCGCCCTTGGCCGGTTCCAACATCTCGACGAGCAGCTTCACCACGCTCGGCGGGGTGAAGTATTCGCCACCGCGCCTGCCCTCCGCGAGGGCGAACTTGCCGAGGAAGTACTCGTACACCTCGCCGAGCACATCGCGAGCCTTCTTGGTGCCGCCGTTGAAGTCGAGCTGTCCGTGGAAGCCGATCCGGCCGATCAGGTCGACCAGCTCACCAAGCCGGCGCAGGTCCACGTTGCTCCGGTTGAACAGCTTCGGCAGAACGCCACGCAGTTCGGGGTTCTCCTTCTCCACCGCGTTCATCGCGGTGTCGATCAGCTCGCCGACGGACTTGCCGCCTGAGACGGCCTTCGCGCCTTCGGCGACGGCTTCCCAGCGAGCTACCTGCGGAACCCAGAACACGCCATGACCGACATACTCGTCGCGGTCCTCAATCAGCCGGGTAGCCCGCTCGCCGGTGGTGCCCTCGGCGGCCAGTTCCTCGGTGATCTGCTCGTGCCGCTCGTCGAACGAGTCCGAGACATACTTCAGGAAGACCAGGCCGAGCACGAAATGCTTGTAGTTGGCGGCGTCCATGCTGCCGCGCAGTTTATCCGCGGCCTTCCACAGGATTTCCTTCATGTCCGCCGTTGTGGTCGGGGCGGATCGTTTCGCCACCTAATGCTCCTCAATCCTGCTCGTTCTCGAATTCATCGACCCTCGTGCGTGGCACGTCCGGGACCGCCGCGACCGCCAGCACACCATCGGCGATACCTGCCGACAACGCATCGTCCAGTCGTGCCAGTGCGTTCATCTTGACGGCCAGGTCCGATCGGCGTCGCTCCAGGTCGGCAAAGTAGTCATCGAGGGTGACGACTTCGTCCTCGGTGAGGACCGGCAGTTCCAGCCTTCGCAGGTCAACCCGACGCACCAGCGATCCGCTTTCCCTGCCGACGTTGCGCGGCGAGGTCAGCAATTTGGCGAGCAGGGTGGGCCGCATCGGTGGCGCGGGACGGTCAGGGTGTTTCGGTCTCAGGCGTACCACCTGCGCGGGAGCCAACACGAGGTGACCTCCGATTTGATCCACTGCGGCCGCCAGCCCTCCCTCGGCGAGTGCGATTACGTCGCCTGGTTCGGTGGGTTGTGCCGACTCGTACTTGGCTAGCGCGAGATTGTCGATCCACCGCGTGCGCATGGCCCGCTCACCACGTAGCTCTTCCGGTCCGATCACCGCTGTGCCGCCGATGCCGAGATCGACATCGGTGATGTCGTCCCGCGAGATGCGGTGACCGCCGCGCAACGTCGCGATGGCGGTAAGTGGCACTAGCCGCACCTGCTCACGAGCCTGGGCGACGCCAGGCCATCGCGCCGTCACCTGGTCAGGGAACAAGTCCCGGACGAGCTGGACGGCACCGATCGCCTCTGCGACGTGATCAACCGACGTCCGTTCCTCTGTCAGGCGATGCGCTGGTAGCAAGGTGCCGACCTGCGTGGTGAGCGGCATTCTGCGGCATACTTCTGCGCGGTCTGGGGCAGGTGCGCGAACCAACTTGGCAGCCGTCGCAGGCCACGCCTCGTCGGCACCAGCCAAACGATCGGCGTTGCACAACACGACATCATCGCTCGCTTCGCCAGGGGCGGTGAGTTCGAGCACTGCCAACTCGGTGCCGGTGAGGAACGAATGCGCCCGGCGCGGCAATTGGATCACTGACGCCAGCACCTTGGCGTCGAGCAGCCGCTGGCGGGCAGCGGGCTCCCGGGTCAATGTCCAGGTCGGCACGACAACATAAGCGCGGCCGCCTGGGGCGAGGTGCCGAGCCGAGAACATCGCCCAGTCCAGCGGGCCGGCACCCCGCTCTGCCGCCTTCCGGTCGGTGAACTCGCCGGATATGTACGGCGGGTCAAGCACAATCACGTCTGACCGCCCACCTGGCCAGTCGGCTGTGCTGTCACCCCAGCGGATCTCCGCCTGCACGCCGTGTGCCGACAGCCGGTGGCGCAGGATGCGGCACCACGTCGGATGCGAGTCGGCCACGGTTACCCGACCGGCGGCGTGGCCGTCGAGCACTCGCAACAGCAGACTGCCGACTCCGGCTGCGGGATCGCAGACAGTACGGCCGGTTACGTCGCCGACGAGATAGGCGATCAGGTCGGCGACGGGCGTGGGTGTCATCGTCGACCGCAGGGCCGAGTCCATCCGGTCGGCCGCGGATATGAACTCGTCGATCGCCGCAGCCGGCCCCACCGAGCGAGTCAACTCGTCGACTGTCACGGCGAGCTGGTCGATGAATGTGGGCGTGTTCGTCAGGTCCGGGATGAACATTCCGGCCAGTTCCGGATGGTCCCGCTCGACGCGCCCGGCGAGCGCAGCGATTGTGTCCGAAGTGGATGGCAACGGCGTACCTGCATGTGCACGAAGGGATACCAGCGCGACTGAGAGTCGCAGGATG
The DNA here is from genome assembly GCF_009379765.1 of Actinophytocola sp. Classification (GTDB taxonomy): domain Bacteria; phylum Actinomycetota; class Actinomycetes; order Mycobacteriales; family Pseudonocardiaceae; genus Actinophytocola. The sequence continues at coordinate 15,356 of NZ_WHTD01000043.1, forward strand.
TCGTCACCGCCGATCGCGCCGCTGAGCCGGACCATGGCGCGCACGCGCAGGCTGTCCCGGAACACCTGGCCATAGGTATGGTCGTCATCGACAGGCCGGCTGTCCAACCAGCGGGCGATCTTCTCGGCGTCGAACAGCGGTGCGGATCCGTTGTCCTTGGCCGGTTTGGGGAAGTTGTCGTGACGTCGGCGCCAGTTGCTCACGGTCGGGCGACGGACCCGTGCCAGCTCGGCTATGTCCGTCATCGTCACCACGGTTCGATCTGTCATGGTCGTCACCTCTTACCAACGTCGACCCAGTCAGAACTCTGGATCGGCATCGCCATCGCATACGGCGCGGCGGCGGCGCAACACGTGTTCCACCCGATCATGCCGCCGTACATACTCCACGGCCGGCGGCGAGATGTACCCGATCAAGTCGAGGATCGTCCCGTGGTCGGCCTTGATGTGGCGCTGGTGGATCGGCTCGGCGTGCGATATCCGGTTGCGCAGCAACCTCATCGTGTCCAGCCGCCAATGCAGGTCGCGACGTCCGCCCGAGTAATTCGGGAACGCGTGCCGCAACGCGGGACGCCAAAGCGTGGTCTCGTAGTTACTGCCCTTGCCGAGCAATGCGATCCAGAACCCCAAGTGCAGCTCGGCGACCATCGCGTCAGGTACGGCCGGTTTGCCGTGCTTCGCCAACTTCGTGGCAGCGTCGGCGAGCAGTCCCTTGGCGACGTCGTGCAGATTGACCCGGCGGTCAAGCCACCAGTCGGATCGCCCTACCATCGCGGCGAGCCGCTCGTGCAACGCATTTCGCAGCACGACTTCGAGGCAACCCAGGGGACCATTGAGCGCAGCCGACACCTCGACATTCCAGGCGTACAGCCGGAACGCTTTGGCGACATCGCCATTGCAATGCTTGAGGTACGGCTCCATCCGCGCTGCCGAGAACGCCGCCAGGAGGCCCTCGAACTCCTCGTCCATGAAGACCCCCAGCTTCTGGTCGGGATGATGTACAGTGGTGGCGTAAGCCCCGGTGTCAGCCTCTGCTCAGCATGCTGCCCGGGGCGCCGCTTTTCTTGATGCGGCTCAGCGTCAGGGGACGAGCCCCGATCCATCGCCACTTCACTCTGTCATCAGAGTATCTGCGGAAGGCTTCACCCGTCAAGGTATGCTGATAAGGGCACTTCTCAGGTGCTGCTCCCTGTCGGTCGACGCGAGAGTGCGATCGCCTTGGTGACCGTGACCCAAGTAGTGCAACAAGGGGGCGACGCCCAGTTCACGCAGTTGTCCTACTTGTGCGCAGGCAGTGTCGAGGCAGTAACGGTCGTCTGTCACTGAACGTAGTCTCGGTGAGCGTGTTGGGAGCGGGCGCAAGTAGACCCGTTTCGGCTGTTCAGTGCGATGAGGGTTAGGTTTCGGACTCGTGCGGCGCAAGATGCGCGATGGGCCGCCAGCGCTCGGCTGGCGGCCCATCTCTTCATGTTGGGACGGCCTGTGGACGGCCTGGGAGAGCGGCCTGGCCAGCGTTTCCGCTGGTCATGCCGCTGAGTAGACTCTCAGGATCACACGTCGTAGTACAGGGCGAACTCGTACGGGTGCGGGCGCAGCCGCAGCGGGTCGATCTCGTTCTCGCGCTTGAAGTCGATCCACGTCTCGATCACGTCGGGGGTGAACACGCCACCCTCGAGCAGGAACTCGTGGTCGGCCTCGAGGTTGTCCAGCACGGCGTTCAGCGACGCCGGCACCGTGGCCACGTCCTTGGCCTCGTCGGGCGGCAGCTCGTAGAGGTCCTTGTCGATCGGCGTGGGCGGCTCGATCTTGTTCTTGATGCCGTCCATGCCGGCCATCACCATCGCCGAGAACGCCAGGTACGGGTTGCCCGACGAGTCGGGGCAGCGGAACTCGATGCGCTTGGCCTTCGCGTTGTCACCCGTGATCGGGATGCGCACGCACGCCGACCGGTTGCGCTGCGAGTACACGAGGTTCACCGGCGCCTCGAAGCCCGGCACGAGCCGGTGGTAGGAGTTCACCGTCGGGTTCGTGAACGCCAGCAGGCTCGGGGCGTGGTGCAGCAGCCCGCCGATGTAGTGCCGCGCGGAGTCCGACAGCCCGGCGTACCCGGACTCGTCGTAGAACAGCGGCTCGCCGTGCTTCCACAGCGACTGGTGGCAGTGCATGCCCGACCCGTTGTCACCGAAGAGCGGCTTGGGCATGAACGTCGCGGTCTTGCCGGCGGCCCACGCGGTGTTCTTCACGATGTACTTGAACAGCTGCAGGTCGTCCGCGGCGTGCAGCAGCGTGTTGAACTTGTAGTTGATCTCGGCCTGGCCGGCGGTGCCGACCTCGTGGTGCGCGCGCTCCACGGTGAAGCCGGAGTCGATCAGGTTCAGCGAGATCGCGGCACGCAGGTCGGCGAAGTGGTCCACCGGCGGCACCGGGAAGTAGCCGCTCTTGTACTTGGTCTTGTAGCCGCGGTTGCCGCCGACCTCGTCGGTGCCGGTGTTCCACCAGCCCTCGACGGAGTCGATCTCGTGGAAGGACCCGTTCTCCGCGCTGTCGAAGCGCACCGAGTCGAAGATGTAGAACTCGGCCTCGGGACCGAAGTACGCGCTGTCGGCGATGCCCGACTCGTTCAGGTATTCCTCGGCCTTGCGCGCGATGTTGCGCGGGTCGCGGCTGTACGCCTCGCGGGTCAGCGGGTCGTGCACGAAGAAGTTGATGTTGAGCGTCTTGTCGGCGCGGAACGGGTCGATCCGGGCGGTGGCCAGGTCGGGGAGCAGGAGCATGTCCGACTCGTGGATCTGCTGGAACCCGCGCACGGAGGAGCCGTCGAACGCCAGACCCTCGTCGATCGTGCCCTCGTCGAACGACTGAACCGGCACCGTGAAGTGCTGCATGATGCCCGGCAGGTCGCAGAACCGGACGTCGATGAACTTCACCTCTTCGTCGGAGATGAAACTCAGGACCTCGTCGGAAGTGTTGAACACGCTGGTTGGCTCCTTACCTCTTGCTCAGACGCTCGCGGCCAAGTTATGAGGGCGGTGTTGCCCGGCCATCACCCTCATGTTTCGCCGGTGTTAACGACGCGGTGTGAGCCCTTGAGCATGCCAGTGAGCAGCGCCGCGCGCACGTGGTCCTACTCTGGTGGACGTGAGTAGGTGGACCGGTTCGTGGTTGTCCGGGCCGAGCGCGGCGCACGATCCCGACGAGCACGCGACGCAGGCGTGGCCCGGTGAGCGGTTGGGGCTGCCGCCGGAGGGCCCCGGCTCGGTGGCCTCCCGCGGCGCGCGGCTGGTGGCGCTGCTCCTCGACTTCGTGATCGCTGGGTTGGTCACCAGCCTCTTCGTGCGGATGGACATCCAGTCACCGGAGGTCATGGGCCACTTCAACCGCTGGGCGATCGCGGTGTGGTTCCTGATCTCGGTCGGTGCGATCTCGCTGTTCGGGTTCACCGCGGGCATGGCGGCGCTCGGCATCCGCGCGGTGCGCCTCGACGGCACCGCGATGATCGGACCGATTCGCGCCATCCCGCGGGCGGTGCTCACCGCGATCATCATCCCGGCCGCGATCTGGGACGCCGACGGCAGAGGGCTGCACGACAAGGCAGCCGGAACCATCGTTCTGCGCGTCCGATAGACCCGCGCGCAGTGGTCGATCCGGTTCGGCCGGGTGTCAGCGGCGGCGCATGGCTCGCTGCACGCTGCGCATCTTGGCGCCCTGCGGCATCGGGCCCTTCGGGAGCTGCGTGCCGGCGCTGCGGGCGGCCAGTGCGGACATCCGCTTCTCCAGCGCGTCGATCTGCGCCGGCTTCAGGTTGTTGGGCAGCTTCATGATGCGCTGCTGCAGCCTGCGCAGCGGCACCTGGTTCTCGTCGTTGCCCACCACGAAGTCGTAGATCGGGGTGTCGCCGACGACCCGCGCCATCCGCTTCTTCTCCTGCGCGAGCAGCGTTTTCACCCGGTGCGGCGCACCCTCGGCGACCAGCACGACGCCGGGACGGCCCAGGACCCGGTGCACGAAGTCGCCCTGGGTGGTGCCGGCGACCGCGGACGTGACGCGCCAGCGCCCACGCATGTTGTCCAGCGCCCAGCCCGCCGCCCCCGGCTGGCCGTCGGCCTTGCCGTAGACGTTCTTCTGCACCCGGCGGCCGAACAGGATGACCGCCGCGAGCAGACCGAAGGCGATGCCCACCGGCAGGAGGAACCACTCGATGCCGACGATGAGGCCCACGCCGAACAACACGCCCGCGACCACCACGAACGCGCCCAGCATCAGCGGTAGGAGCGCCTTGTCCTCCTTGCGCTGCATGTTGAACGCCTGGAAGATCTGCGACCGCTTGGCCTTGGACGCCGCCTTCCGAGCCTTCTTCGCCTCGGTGGTCGCCGCCTTGTCCCGCTTCTGAGCCATAACCCCCAGGATACGGTGCCGCGCCGACGCCTGACTCAGGCCGCCGGCATGTCCCGCGCCGACGCCGTCGGTCGCTTCTGTCAGGATGCCTCCCATGGCTGGGTGGCGGGTGGAACCGGGGACACAGGAGAACGGACTTCTCGCCGAGCTCGACCCCGAGCAGCTCGCCGCGGTCCAGGCACCGCGAGGGCCCGTGTGCGTGCTCGCGGGCGCCGGCACCGGCAAGACCCGCACGATCGTGCATCGCATCGCGCAGCTCATCCACAACGGGCACGTCTCCGCGGGCCAGGTGCTCGCCGTGACGTTCACGGCGCGGGCCGCGGGCCAGCTGCGCACCCGGCTGCGCGGGCTCGGCGTGCACGGTGCCCAGGCCCGCACCTTCCACGCCGCCGCGCTGCGCCAGCTCCGCTACTTCTGGCCGCGAGTGGTCGGCGGCCCGCAGTGGGACCTGCTCGACAGCAAGCTGCGCGTGGTCAGCCAGGCCGCGCACCGGGCGGGCGCCGGCACCGAGTCGGAGGTGCTCCGCGACCTCGCCACCGAGATCGAGTGGGCCAAGGCGTCGATGGTCGCCCCGGACGACTACGCCGTGGCCGCAGGCAAGGCGCTGCGCCAGCCGCCGGCGCCGGTCGAGCTCGTGGCGAGCGTGTACCGGTGGTACGAGTCGTTCAAGACCAAGGCCAACCTGCTGGACTTCGACGACCTGCTGCTGCACACGGCCGCCGCGCTGGACGAGCACGCCGTGGTCGCCGAGGAGTTCCGCGACCGCTACCGCTGCTTCGTCGTCGACGAGTACCAGGACGTCACCCCGCTGCAGCAGCGCGTGCTGGACGCGTGGCTGGGGGATCGGGACGACCTGACCGTGGTCGGCGACGCGAACCAGACGATCTACTCCTTCGCGGGTGCGTCGCCGCGCCCGTTGCTCGGCTTCACCCGCCGGTTCCCCAACGCGACGGTCGTGCGGCTGGAGCGGGACTACCGGTCGACACCGGAGGTCGTGTCGCTCGCCAACCGGGTGATCGGTGCCGCGCGGGACCGGCCGGCCGGGTCGCGGCTGACGCTGGTCGGCCAGAGGGAGCCAGGGCCGCAGCCGACGTTCGCCGAGTACGACGACGAGCCTGCCGAGGCCGCCGCGGTCGCACGGCGGATCAGCGAGCTGCTCGACGCGGGCACGCCGGCCAGCGAGATCGCCGTGCTGTACCGGGTCAACGCGCAGTCGGAAACCTACGAGCAGGCGCTGTCCGAGCTGGACATCCCGTACCTGCTGCGTGGCGGCGAGCGGTTCTTCGCGCGGGCCGAGGTGCGCCAGGCCACGATCGCGCTGCGCACGGCCGCCTCGGCCGGGCCGACCGGTGAGCTGCCCAAGCTCGTGCGCGAGCTGCTCGAACCGCTCGGCCTCACCGCCGACCCACCGGCGGGCGGCGCGGCGCGCGAGCGGTGGGCGTCGCTGCTCGCGCTGGTCGAGCTGGCGGAGGAGCTGTCCGCCGCGGTCGAGGGAGCCGACCTCGCGCAGTACGTCGCCGAGCTCGACATGCGGGCCCGCGCTCAGCACCCGCCGACGGTCGAGGGCGTGACGCTCGCGTCGCTGCACGCGGCCAAGGGCCTGGAGTGGGACGCGGTGTTCCTCGTGGGGCTGGTCGAGGGCACAGTGCCGATCCAGCATGCGGACGGCAACGACGCGGCGGTCGAGGAGGAGCGGCGGCTGCTGTACGTCGGCGTGACCCGGGCGCGGAGGCACCTGTCGCTGTCCTGGGCGCTCGCCCGGGCCGACGGCGGGCGCCGGAACCGTCGGCGGAGCCGGTTTCTCTATGGGCTGATTCCCGAGGACCACCCGAGCGCGCGGACGGCGCGGTCCCGGCAGCAGCGGGACGGCTCGGCGGCCGCACCGCGGTGCCGGGTCTGTGGCGGACCGCTGCTCGACGCGGCGGCGGTGAAGCTCGGCCGGTGCGCGAGCTGCCCGGCCGATCTGGACGAAGAACTGCTGGCCAGGCTCAAGGAATGGCGGGCGAAGCGGGCCCGCGCGCTGAAGGTGCCGGCCTACGTCGTGTTCACCGACGCGACGCTGATGGCGATCGCCGAGCAGCGGCCGCTGGACACCGCGGGCCTGGTCGCGATCGCCGGTATCGGGGCGAGCAAACTGGACAAGTTCGGCACCGAGGTGCTCTCCTTGCTACGCACCAGCGGGTGACCCCGTAACAGTTCTCGAGGAAGTCCCGAAAAACCTGTTGCAAGGGTGTGCTGCGGGCTAATAGCCTGCATGTGCAGGGCAGAACTGCCCGAGAGATCTTCGGACGACTAAGGAGGTGGCCCGGTGAACGGAATCATGATCAGCCGCACCGCTGGCTACCCCATGCCCATGTCCGGGGCCACTGCTGTGTCGGTGATCAACCAGGCGAAGCCGTCGACGTTTGTCGGGCCGAAGCACGCCAAGCGTGAGCGGTTCAGCGCCGCTGCCGCCGTCAGGCTGATCGTCCGAACGCAGACCGCAATTGCCGATCTCCCGTGCGATATGTCCGCTACGACTTCTGAGCGAAGAACTTGACGCCCCGTCAAGTCGCCAGGCTCACGAAGGCCGCGGACCCGTACATCGGATCCGCGGCCTTCGTGTTTTTTCAGGTACACCAACGGAAAACCGCGAAACAGGTAGCAACGAGAACAGGAGTTCCAAGTCATGTCTACCGCGACTGTCCCACTGTCCAGTGGGGCACTTCCGGACCTGCTCAGACCTGGTGGGCTCGGCGTGAGCGACCTGCTCGACGTCGCCCCCTCGGCGGGGCTGGACCTCCCCTGCAGATCGGGCAGCAACCCCGACCTGTGGTTCGCCGACACTCCCGCCGATCTCGAGCGGGCGAAGGAGCTCTGCCTGGACTGCCCGGTCCGGACCGAGTGCCTCGCCGGCGCGCTGGCCCGGCAGGAGCCCTGGGGTGTGTGGGGCGGCGAGATCTTCGAGCGTGGCGCGGTCATCGCCCGCAAGCGGCCTCGGGGCCGTCCGCGCAAGGAGGACGTCGCTCGTGAGGCGGCCGAGCGTGCCGCCCGCGCCCAGGAGGCAGCCGCATGAACTCGACAGTGACCGACCCGATGACCGACCTGATGACCGACGTTCGCCCGAATGGGAGCAAGACAATGTTGATCTACGAAAATCTCGCGAGAGAACGAATGCGTGAGGCGGAACAGGCCGCGGAGCACGCCCGCCTGGTCCGCCGGTTGAGCTCGGCCCGACGCTGGGAACGGCTGTCGGCCTGGGCGGCCAGACGCGCCAAGCGCGCGAACGACCTCCTCTGAGCACGACCGGATCCTTCTCACAACCGCCCGTCACCCTCCTTGGGTGGCGGGCGGTTCGCCACTCCAGGGTTCGTTGTCGTGGGTCCATGTCCCGCGGCGAAGCGGGTGGCCGACGGCTTCGCCACGCCATGCACGGGCCCGCGGGGTCGGCGCACATCGCCGGCCGTGGGCTCGACCCGGATTCCCGGTGGTGTGTCGGCACGTGTCATGGCTGTGGAATGCGTCGGTAACGCGGACGTCACCGAACGCGACCGGATCGGTCGTAAGGTGTCGGGTTGGTTCGACCTCAGACCCGGGACTCTCAACGGGACGGCGCAGTGGCGACACGTGACGACGGCGGTTCGAGAAAGGCGTCATCCGGCGGTCGCCGGCGCCTGGCGAAGGCTCCACGAACGAGCGGTGTCGGCCGCACCGGTGCCCGGTTCCCGTCCGCCGCGACCGTCGGCGAGCCTGAGCCCGAGCCGGACATCGTGGCGTCGTCGGCGGACCTCGGCGCCGCCGAGGACGCCGCGGAGGACGCCGAGGTGGGTCGAACCGGTGCGCGTTTCGGGCCGTACTCGGTGCGCAAGCCCAAACGTGGCAAGCCTTCCGAGCCCGGGGCCCCCGCCCCCGCCCCTCCCTCCACCTCCTCCTCCGTTGTTGGCGCCGGCTCCGCGTTCGGGCGCGACGGGACCGGGCGGCCCACTCGTGGACCCGACCATCGTGTGCAGGGTTCAGACCTCGTTCGACGTGGTCCGGACCACGGTGGGTGGTCAGGCAGCCCTCGGCCGTCGCCTCGGGAGCGGGGGGCGTTGTCGATCGACCCGCACGGGGTGGCGCCGTTGGGCGGGACTCGGCCGGACGGTCGGCCGTCCGTCCCGGCGCACGCCGAGCGATCGGAGCTGCCCTGGGCGTCGGCCATCGTTCGGCCCTACGCGCACACCGGTGGTCGTACCCGGTCCAGCTATGACCTCGCCATGGAGGCATTGATCTCCACCAGCCGCTGGATCCCTCCCGAGGAGACCACGCCGCAACGCCGGATGATCATGGAGCTCTGCGCTCGGCCGAGGTCGGTCGCCGAGGTCGCCGCCCTGCTGTCGGTGCCGCTCGGCGTCGCGCGGGTTCTGCTCGGCGATCTCGCCACCGATGGCTCGGTCATCGGATGCATCGGGTGCTGGTCGGCCTTCGCCGCTTGTGATGCGCCGGCCCACTACCGTCGCGTCCATGGCGCACACACATGACGGCATCGACTGGACGGAACGACTCGCCGGGCTTCGGCGCGCCGACGAGCGGGACGCCGAGCCCAACCTGCGGACCGCGGAGCGGCTGGTCGACCTGGTGAGTTCTGGTGGGTCTCCTCCTGTCGTGATGGACATCGGCTCCGGTGCCGGTGGCATGAGCATCGCGTTCGCGACCGCGCTCGCCGCTCGCGGCGGCGGCAGAGTGGTGCTCGCCGACGCGGTGGACGTGCTGCTCTCGGCCGCGGTCGAGAGCACCCGGGCCGCGGCCGGCGACTCTGTACAGGTGGAGTCCGTGCACATCGACGCCGCCGACGAGAACCTGCCCGACGTGTTGCCCGCGGCCGACCTGGTGTGGGCGTCACGGGTGGTGCATCACCTCCCCGACCAACAAAAGGCCATCGACCGGCTGGCCCAGGTGTTGGCCCCTGGCGGATGGCTCGCGCTGAGCGAAGGCGGCCTGGCGACCCGATGCCTGCCGTGGGATCTCGGCATCGGCGAGCCAGGCCTCGGGAGCCGGCTGACCGCCGCTGGGGACGCCTGGTTCGTGCAGATGCGCGCGGAGATGCCGGGGTCCGTGTCGCTGCCGGTGGGGTGGACCAGCGCGCTTGCCGCCGCCGGCTTGGTGGACACCACGTCGTTCAGCTTTCTGATCGACCTGCCCGCCCCGGTGCCCGAGAAGGTCCGACTGTCCGTTGTGGACTGGTTGGCCTGGATGTCGGGGGTGGGCGAGGACGCCCTGAGCGAGTCGGATCGCCAGGTGGTGCAACGGTTGCTGGATCCGGACGACGAGGCATACGTCGCCAGGCGTGACGACGTGTTCGTGCTCGGCGCGTCGACAGTCCATCTTGGACGACGTGACGCGTGACGTAGGCTTGTGCGCCATGGCTGACAGGTCCCAGGAACCCCCGATATGTGAGCGCTGCGGCCGATCGCGCGCCGACGCGACACCGGCCGAAGCGCTGGCATGGAGCATGGAGAACGACCGGCGAGGGCAGCGGTGGACGTGCCCCGCTTGCGCTCGCCAGCATGTGCGGGACATCGAGGGAAAGCTGCCCACCGAGTATTGGTGACCATCACCCATCGCTGCCTCCGATCGGTTGTGGGGTAAGGGAAGGCCGACTCCCGAGCCGGTCCGCCGGCTCGGGGCAGATCCGTGGTTCGGGGCGGGATATTGGCGCGCGGTAGGCCCGGGGACGGTGGTTATCGCCGGTTGTGGTGGGGGTTCGTTGTCGCGTAGCCGAAGGCGGCGGCCAGGTCGGCGATCACCTTGTCCGGGTTCGTGCGTAGGTGGGTCGGGTTCGTGTGCATGACCGTGATGCCCAGCTCCGTCAACGCCATCGTGGTCGGCTCGTCCGTTGGGAGTGGGTGTTGTTGGGTGCCGAGGCTCCAGGCCAGACCGGCCTCCGGCCACCAGGCGTCGGCCATGCCCAGTACGGTGCCGTCGCGGGCGTGGAGTTGCACCTGCCAGCGCGGGGGCGGAAGGGGTGCCTGGCGCACGATCCGCTTCGCCAAGCCATGAGTCACCGGCACCACCTCGTGCTCCCGGCCGGCCAGTAAGGCCCGGATCGCGGCGCTGCCTCGCTGGTTGCCGGTGTTCAGCTCGACCCGCAGGTCCGCGATCGTGCACGCGCCCGACCGCACGGGTGCGAGGAGGAGGGTGGTCAGGCGATCCCGATCACGTTCGTGTCTGGCGGCGTCCAGGGTCGCGCGGACCAGGGGCGCCACCAACAGGCCGGTCCGGCGCACGGGCGGCGGCAGGCGGGTGGTTCGCTCGACCGTGAGGTAGTTCCGGCTGGCCAGGCGCCTACCGGACGGGATGAGGACCAGGACCTCCTCCGGCAACGGCACCGCGTGGCCGTGGGCGTGGACGGCATCAGGGCCGGTGAGGACCGCCTCCGGGCCGGCGTACAGCAAGGCCGCCCGGACGCGGTGTCGGCGCCTGGGAGGAGCGTTCGACAACAGCACGATCCCGGGCAGGATCCGCTGCCACGACCCCGACGGCCGGCACCTGGCGGCTATCGCGTGGTTGGACACCCCCGCCGCGCGGAGGTCGGCTATGCGCACGACATTGTCGAGCGCGGACTGGTGCGGGTCGGCGGGGGTGAGGGCGGTGCGGGTCATGCATTGATCGTCGGCCGGGGCGGAGGGAGAGTCGAGGGAGGGCAGCGGCCTGTGGACAACTCAGCGGTGCGAATGGTCCATTCGCACCGTGAGACCAGGGTCTACGTGCTGAAACCCGGCTGCCAGCGTTCGATAAGATCGCGGACCGGCAGTTCGGCGTCCAGCTGGCACAGAATGCCCGTCGACCCACCGAGCACCCGGTGCAACAGCAGGTACTGCGGCGGCAGGTTCAACGACCGCCCCGTCCGGAAGTCCTGGCTGCGCATGTTGCTCACCCGCATCGCCTGCTTCTGCATCCACCGCCGGGTGAAATGGAACGTCGGCCCCTTCAGCGGTTCCACGAACGGTGCCAGGTACGCGTACACGTGCTCGGCCTCCGGCTCCCGCACCCCGGGCAGCAGGAAGTGCTCCTCGCGCAGCAGTTGCAGCAGGTCACAGGACCGGCCGTCCAAAGCGAGCCGCATCATCCGACCGTGTGCCGGCGGAAGGCCGTCCGGCAGCTGCGCCACCGCACCGAAGTCGATCACGCACAGCCGGTCGTCCTCGGTGATCATGAAGTTGCCCGGATGCGGGTCCGAGTGCAGCATGCCGACGCGCGCGGGCGAGGAGTAGTGGAACTCGGCCAGCAGCAGGCCGGCCCGGTTGCGCTCGGCCCGCGTGCCGTCCCGGATGACCGACGCCAGGGGGCGACCGTCCACCCACTCGCTGATCAGGACCTTCGGTGAGCTGGCCACCACCCGCGGCACGATCACGTGCGGATCGCCGTCGAGTTCCTTGGCGAAGGCCCGCTGGTGCGCGGCCTCCGCGCGGTAGTCGAGCTCCTCGCTCATCCGGTCGGTGAGCTCCTGCAGCAGTGGCTTGACCTCGGTGCCCGGCACCAGCATCTGGAACAGCCGGCTGAACCGCTGCAGCTGCCGCAGGTCGGACATGAGTGCCTGGTCGGCCCCCGGATACTGCACCTTCACCGCGACCCGCCGGCCGTCGTGCCACACGGCCTGGTGGACCTGGCCGATGCTGGCCGCGGCCGCCGGCGTGTCGTCGAACGAGGAGAACCGCTCGCGCCACGACCGCCCGAGCTGCTCGGCGAGCACCCGGTGCATGGTCTGGCTGCTCATCGGTGGTGCCGCGGCCTGCAGCTTGGTGAGCGCCTCGCGATAGGGCTCCGCCATCTCGCTGGGCACCGCCGCCTCGAACACCGACAGCGCCTGGCCGAACTTCATGGCGCCGCCCTTGAGCTGCCCGAGGACGGCGAACAACTGCTCCGCCGTCTTGGCCGACAGCTCGGCGCTCACCTGCTCGGCGCTGTGTCCGACCAGGCGTTTCCCCCAGCCGCCGACCGCTCGGCCGGCCACTCCGAGCGGGATGCTGGCGAGCCGCGCGGTACGTGCCGCGGTCTTACGAGGCATCTCCGTCACAACTCGATTCTCTCAACTCCTCCATGGTGTCCGCAGCAACATTGGAGCAGCGCCCAGCGGCACCGCACGAACACGCAGGGTGTGCGGGCCACGCCCGATGCCGCACGCCGGCCGTGCCGAGGTCCAGCTCGACGCTGGCATCGCAGGTGGTCGGCGGGCCCGCGGAGCCCTTGAGCCAGCGCACCGCGTCCAGCACCTGACCGACCGCGAACGCGGCGGTGGCCTGGGTACTGGCCAGGTCCGCCGGCTGGATCTTGCCGGCCAGCTGCGCCGCGAGCTGCGGCCAGCACGCGTCGCGGTCGCATCGCTGCAGGTCGGCGCAGCGCAGGCAGCTGGTGAGACCGGGCACCACAAGTGGTCCGACGATGCCGATGCCGTCGCGCATCCGCACGTTCAGGTGCGGCACGCCCGCCGAGGTCAGGGCGCCGACCCGACCCGGCTCCGGCACCACCGCGTCCGTCAGTACCACCAGGTCGGGCCCGTTGTTGACGCTGAATCGGCTGGTCCGCACGCCGCCGTCGACCCGCTGCACGGCCTCCCGGGCCGCGATGGACCGGCGGCGCCCGACGTCGTCGGCCAGGTAGCCGGTGCCGGTGTCCTCCGGCCGCACCGTGCCCGTGGCCAGCACGTGCACCCAGCCGACCCCCGCCCCGGCCAGCAGTGCGGCGAGCGACACGCCCAGTCTGCCGTCGCCCTCCACGGCCACCGCGAGCCCGCGCCGAGCCGCTGGGCTGCCACCGTGATCGGGACCCCGACCCGCGTCGACGGCGACCCGCATGGCGGCCGCCGACTGGTCGCCGGCGAGCCGGCCGGGCAGCGGGCCCGCCGACCTGGACGCGTCCTCGACCAGGCCTCGAGCGGTGAGCGCGTGCAGCAGCTCACGCAGCGTCGACCCGTGCTCGCCGAGCCCGGCCACCAGCTCGTCGGCGCCGTGCTGGCCGGAAAGCTGCTGGACTGCGGCCACGACGGGCTCGGGAAGCCCGGAGACGACCGCGGCCAGCCGCGGGTCGAGGCCGATCTGGATCTCGTCGGACCGGCGGCGTAGCACCGGAAGGCCGGGGATCACGCGCGGCCGCCTCGGCAGTGTTGCTTCCATGCCTCCAGGCTCCTCGCCGACGGGCCGGCGGCGAAATCGTTATCCACAGGCTGCCCAGGTGGCGGCTATTTCACAGAGCTCGGTCCTCCCGAAGTGTCGGTGCTTGGTCGTAAGTTGGGATCGTGGCCGAACCCCGCGTCGAGGTACGTCGCAGCAAGCGGCGCACCCGCACCGTCACCGCGTATCGCGAAGGCGACACGCTGGTCGTGCTGATCCCTGCCCGGCTGTCGAAGGCCGAGGAGGCGCACTGGGTCGCTGAGATGCAGCGGAAGCTGTTACGCGGCGAGGCCAAGCGCCGGCCGCCCGCCAAGACCTCCGACGCCACGCTGCTGCGCCGGTGTCAGGAGCTGTCCGACAGACATCTGAACGGCCGGGCGGAGCCGGCCAGCGTGCGCTGGGTCGCGCCGATGCGCACCCGGTGGGCGTCGTGCACGCCGACCGACGGGTCCATCCGGGTCAGCGAGCACCTGCGCGAGGTGCCCACCTGGGTGCTTGACTACGTGCTCGTGCACGAGCTCGCCCACCTGCTGGTGCCCTCGCACAACGCCCGGTTCTGGGACCTCGTGCGCGACTACCCGCGCACCGACCGGGCCATCGGTTACCTCGAGGGCCTCTCCGCGGCGGCCGGCTGGGGCATGACCGAGGACTGACGACAACGGATCGGCCCGGCAGGCGCCATGCCTGGCCGGGCCGATCGCGAGTGTTGGACTCGCGGGTCAGTCGGTGTCGGTGTCGGGGTCGTTCTGGGCGCGTTCGGCCTGCTCGGTGCGCTCGATCGCCGCGATGGGGTCGTCGATGGGGTCGCCCTCCGTGCCCGACGTGCCCAGGCGGTCGGCGAAGTCCATCGGCTCGTCGAGATCCTCGGCCGTCGGCACCAGGTCGGGATGCGCCCACACGCTGTCCCGCACCTCGATGCCGTGCCGGTCGCCGACCACGCGCCACAGCGCGGCCGCGGCCCGCAGCCGGCGCGGCCGCAGCTCCAGGCCCACGAGCGTGGCGAACGTCTGCTCGGCCGGGCCGCCGCTGGCCCGCCGGCGGCGCAGCGTCTCGCGCATCGCGTCGGCACCGGGCAGCCGCTCGGCCACCGCGTCGCCCACCACCACGTCGACCCAGCCCTCCACCAGCGCGAGCAGTGTCTCGAGCCGGTTGAGCGCGGCTTGCTGCTCCGGGGTGGTCTGCGGCTCGAGCATGCCCGACTTCATCGCCTCTTCGATCGACGCCGGGTTGGCCGGGTCGACCTGCGTGGCCAGCTGCTCGAGTGCGGCGGTGTCCACCCGGATGCCGCTGGCGAACTCCTCGACCGTGGCCAGCAGCCGCTGGCGCAGCCACGGGACGTGCGCGAACAGCCGCTGGTGGGCGGCCTCGCGGGCGGCGAGGAACACCATCACCTCGCTGCTCGGCCGCTCGAGGCCCTTGGTGAACTCCTCGATGTTGGCCGGCAGCAGCGCGGCCGTGGCCGGCGGGCCGAGCGGCAGGCCGATGTCGGTGGAGGTGAGCACCTCGGAGGCGAGCTGGGCGAGCGCGTTGCCCAGCTGTGAGCCGAACGCCATGCCACCCATCTGGCCGACCATCGACAGCAGCGGCCCGGCCGCCTGCTTGGCCTCCGCGGGCAGCGCCTCGACCCATGCGCCGGACACCCGGCGAGCCACCGGGTCGCACAGCCGCTGCCAGGTGGGCAGCGTGTGCTCGACCCAGTCCCGGGCGGTCCACGACTTCGCGCTGGTGGCCCCGGCCGGCAGCGTGGTCACCGGGTCCAGCCACATCTCCGCCAGATGCACGGCGTCGCGCACAGCGCTCACCGAGTCGGTGGGCGGGCCGAAGCCGGGCTGGCCGGCCAGCTTCTGCAGGGCGATCTGCTTGGCCAGGTCGTAGTTGACCGGACCGGAGGAGCTGCCGGCCTGGCTGAGCATCTGGCCGAGCTGGCTGAGCATCTGGCCGAGCTGGTTGAAGGCCTCGGCCGGGTTCTCCTGCCCGCCGCCCTGCTCGGCCGGGTCGTTCTTGCCACTCCGGTCGGGGTCGTTCGGGTCAGGCGGCCCGAAGCCAAAGGGAAACTCGGTCATATGTCCACGGTACGCGGGACCGCCACGCCAGTAACGCGCGGTGATTCGCTTCCCGAGAACACGCCGTACTCTCTTGCGTCGTGAGTGACTCCCCAGCCCCAGTGATCGACGACCGCGACTCGACGGGCGCCTGGCGAATGACCAGGCGCGGCTGGACGATCGTGTTCAGCTTCGCGATAGCCGCGATCCTCGGTCTCCTCGGCGGGCTCGTCCGGGTGCCGTACGTCTCGATCGGCCCCGGCCCCACCTACGACACGCTGGGCAGCGTCGACGACCAGGTCGTCATCCAGGTCGCGGGGGAGAAGACCTACGAGACCAGCGGTCAGCTGCGGATGACCACGGTCTCGGTCAGCGACGACGTCAGCTTGTTCGGCGCGCTCGGCCTGTGGCTGTCGGGCCAGCACGCGCTCATGCCGCGCGAGGAGTACTTCGGCCCCGGGCAGTCCGAGGAGGACCTGCGGCGGGAGAACACGAAGATGTTCCAGGACTCGCAGAGCGACGCCGAGGTGGCCGCGCTGCGGTACCTGGACTACCCGGTGAAGGTCGTCGCGCAGGAGGTCACCCGGGACGCGCCGGCCGACAAGGTCCTCGAGCCGGGTGACCAGCTGGTCAGGGTCAACGAGCACGACATCAAGGTCCAGGAGGACGTCCGGGACGCGCTGCAGGGCACCAAGCCGGGGGAGACGGTCGAGATCACCTTCCAGCCCGACGGCCAGGCCGAGCAGACCAAGACGGTCGAGCTCGGCAAGGCGTCCGACTTCGGCTCCGACGACCGCAAGGAGGGCTTCCTCGGCCTGCTGCCGGCGGACCGCGCGGACGTGACCTTCGAGACGACCATCCACCTCGAGGATGTCGGCGGCCCGTCCGCCGGGCTGATCTTCGCGCTGGCCATCGTCGACAAGCTCACACCCGGTGAGCTGGAGGACGGCCAGACCGTCGCGGGCACCGGCGAGATCGACGTCAAGGGCAACATCGGCCTGATCGGCGGCATCTCCTTCAAGCTCGTCGCCGCCCGCGACGCGGGCGCCACGACGTTCCTCGTACCCGAGGGCAACTGCGCCGAGGCCAAGGCCAACGTGCCGGACGGGCTGCGGCTCGTGAAGGTCGACACGCTCGCCTCGGCCGTGCAGGCGCTCGAGGACCTCGACGCCGGCAAGAACCCGCCCAGCTGCTGACCTGGCCGCTCAGCGGAGGGTCTCGAGCAGCGCGTCGGTGAGGTTCGGCGCGAGCTCCGGGTGTTCGACGATCTGATCGCCGTCGCCGTCCCCCTCGCCGTCCCCTGTGCCCTCGCCGCGCAGCCGCAGCACGCACGCCGCCGTGCCGTCGCGCAGCACCGCGGCCACCAGCCGGGCCTCCCGCCGGTGCGGGTGCTCGGCGGCGATCCGGCGCATCGTCGCCGAGTCGCCGGTGTCCTCGCCGGGCGGCAGGGCGGCCTCGGCCGTGGGCGGCAGCACCACGATCTCCTGCGCGAGCGCGCACCCAGCTACCGCGTCCGGCCACATGATGCCGGCGAGCGCGTCGCCGAGGTCCTCGCTCGGCAGCGCGTCCTGCGCGACCGGGGTCAGCGGCGCCGCCTGGTCGACCTGGCCGGCCAGGTCGGGTTCCCGTTCGACCAGCTCGGCTGTCGGGACCAGGGCGAACAGTTGGGGCGGCTGGTCCCACCCCGCGGTGGCGACGAAATCCTCGACCTCGCGGGCGACGGCGGACAGTTGCTGGGCATGGCTGGCGGGCATGCCCACCATCCTCACCTATCCTCGCTCTCGACCATTTCGACCTACCCGAACGGGAACCAGACAGGGCCGGATTAGAGTTGGACATCTAGGACAGCTCTGTTGCCGTCCGCTCGGACCTCGTTGAACGCGATTCAGGAGAGTGCACCGTGGCCACACGGCCCCCGATCGGGATGCCAAAACTTTCCCGACGCGCCAAGATTCTGCTCAGCATCGCGGGTGCGCTCATCCTCGTGTTGCTGGTCGGAGCCAGGCTGCTCGACACGTACGTCGACTGGCTGTGGTACGGCGAGGTCGGCTTCCAGTCGGTCTTCAGCAAGATGCTGCTGACCAGAGTCATCCTGTTCTTCGCCATAGCCGCGTTCGTCGGCGGACTGCTGGCGGTGAGCCTCACCGTCGCCTACCGCAGCCGGCCGGTGTTCGTGCCGGTGTCCGGCGCGGACGACCCGCTGGCGCGGTACCGGTCCACCATCGTGCAGCGGGTGCGGCTGTTCGGCATCGGCATCCCGCTGGTGGTCGGCCTCATCGCGGGCGCCACCGGGCAGTCGGACTGGCAGCCGGTGCAGCTGATGCTCAACGGCACCGCGTTCGGCACCACGGACCCCGAGTTCGGCAAGGACCTCGGGTTCTACGCGTTCACCCTGCCGTTCATCAGCTGGCTCACCACGTGGCTGTACGCGGCCGTGATCATCGCGTTGATCGGCGCGGTCGTCACCCACTACGTGTTCGGCGGCATCCGGCTCGGCCAGAAGGGCGAGAACTTCTCGGTCCCGGCACGCGTGCAGCTGTCGGTCACCGCGGGCGTGTTCGTCGTGATCCTCGCGATCGACTACTTCTTCGACCGCTACGAGCTTCTCTTCTCCACCCGCAACGACCTGTTCGACGGCGCCACGTACACAGACCTCAACGCGGTGCTCCCGGCCAAGCTCATCCTGATGTTCATCGCCGGGTTCTGTGCGGTGGCGTTCTTCGTCGGCGCGTTCGTGCGCAACCTTCAGCTACCCGCGATCGCGATCGTGCTGCTGATCCTGTCCAGCATCCTGGTCGGCTGGGCTTGGCCGGCCGTGCTCGAACAGTTCTCCGTCCGGCCGAACGCCGCGGAGAAGGAAGCGAAATCGATCGACCGGAACATCGCGGCCACCAAGGACGCGTTCGGGCTCACCGACGACAAGGTGGAGATCCAGGACTACGCCGGTGTGACCACGGCCGAACCGCAGCAGATCCGCGACGACAAGGGAACCATCCCGAACGTCCGGCTGCTCGACCCGAGCATCCTGTCCCGGACCTTCACCCAGCGCGAGGGCGGCGAGAACTTCTACGGCTTCCCCGAGAAGCTCGATGTGGACCGCTACGAGGTCGACGGCAAGCTGCAGGACTACGTGGTCGCGGCCCGCGAGCTCGATCCGAACCGGCTGGTGGACAACCAGACCTCGTGGATCAACCAGCACCTGGTCTACACCCACGGCAACGGTTTCGTCGCCGCGCCGGCGAACAAGATCAACCGTGCCTTGGGGGAGGGCGAGTCCAGCGGCGAGGGCGGCTATCCGGTGTTCACGGTGAGCGACCTGGACGCGATCAACGCGGACCGCGAGATGGACATCCCGGTCAAGGAACCGCGCATCTACTACGGTGAGCTGGCCACCGACTACGCGATCGTGAACGCACGCGGCGAGTTCGACACGGCCAGCGACCAGGACTACAGCTACCAGGGCAAGGGCGGTGTGCCCGTCGACGGCTGGTTCAACCGGTTGGTCTTCTTCGCCCACTACGGCGAGCGGAACATCCTGTTCAACGGGGACATCAAGGACGGCTCGAAGATCATGTACAACCGTGATCCTCGGGAGCGGGTGTCCAAGGTGGCCCCGTGGCTGACCGTCGACGGCGACCCGTACCCGGCGGTGGTCGACGGTCGCATCCAGTGGATCGTCGACGGCTACACGACCCTGGAGAACTACCCGTACGCGCAGCGCACGGCGCTCGGCGAGGCCACTGCGGACACGCTGAGCGGGGTGGCGCGGCAGGACAACCGCACGATCAGCTACATCCGCAACTCGGTCAAGGCCACCGTGGACGCGTTCGACGGCACGGTGACCCTGCACGCGATCGACGAGAAGGACCCGGTGCTCAAGGCGTGGGAGCAGGTGTTCCCCGGCACGGTCAAGCACGGCGACATCGCCGACTCGCTGCGCGAGCACTTCCGGTACCCGGAGGACCTGTTCAAGGTGCAGCGCGAGCTGCTCGCGAACTACCACGTGGACAACTCCAGTCAGTTCTACTCGACCCAGACCTTCTGGGACGTGCCGCCGGACCCGAACAGCGCGAACAACGAGGCAGGCGCCACCGCGCCCAACCAGCCGCCGTACTACGTGCTGGCCCAGGCGCCCGGGCAGGCGCAGCCGACGTTCCAGATCACCAGCGCGCTGACGTTGCTCAACAGGCAGTTCCTCGCGGCGTGGGTGTCGGTGTCGTCCGATCCCGGGGACTACGGAAAGTTCCGGGTGCTCCGACTACCCACCGAGGACCAACCCAAGGGCCCGGTCCAAGTGCAGAACGAGTTCGAGACCACCGATCAGGTGACCGAGAACCGGACCCTGTTCAACAACCCGAACGTCAACGTCAAGTACGGGAACCTGCTGACATTGCCGGTCGCGGACGGGTTGCTCTACGTCGAGCCGATCTACATCGAGCAGAAGGACGAGAACGCCTTCCCACAGCTCGCCCGGGTGCTGGTGTACTTCGGCGGCAAGGTCGGCTTCAAGCCGACTCTCGAGGGCGCCTTGAACGACGTCTTCGGCGAGGGCAGTACCAGCGGGACACCGAACGAGGCCGAGCAGCCGCCGTCCACGTCTTCGCCGCCGTCGACCACGCAACCACCGGACACCGGTGGCGGCGGGACGTCGCCGGAGCTGAGCCAGGCGGTGCAGGACATCGCTAGCGCGCTCGCCGCGTTGAAGGAGGCGCGGCAGAGCAACGACTTCGCCGCGGAAGGCCAGGCACTGGCCGACCTCGACAAGGCGGCGAAGGCGTACGAGGCGGCCCAAGCCACCGCGGGCGGCAACAGCGGTGGCGGTGACGGCAACGGTTCCGGACAGACCAGCTCGTCGCCCCCACCAGGCAACGGCGGCGGCTGACCTCCGCCTCTGACGGACCGAGAACGGCCCCCGATCGATTCGGGGGCCGTTCTCATTGGTACGGCTGGGAAGCCGTCTCAACGGTCTTGCGCCAGTTGCTGGTTCGTACCGGGCCGCGCCGGTTCGTCACGACCGGGCGAAATCTGCAATTTGCAGGCGCGGTGGGTTGGAATGGGTACAAGAACGGCCCCCCGGATCCGATCGGGGGGCCGTACTCAAGAAATTTTCGCGTCTCGCGGCCGACGGCGGGCCAGGGAGCGGGACCTCTACTGTGGACTCTGCGGCCGGTGGGCCGGGTCCATGGCGGACGCGGGGAGCGGAGCCGGGTCGGGGTCAGCTCTTCTTCGCGCGCGTGCGGCGCTTCGCCGGTGTCTTGGCGGCCGCCGCGGTCCTCGCCCTAGGCTTGGGCTCGGCCTGTGCCTCCTTGTACGCCTCGACGACGTGCGAAGGGATCCGGCCGCGCCCGGCGAGCTCGAACCCGTTCTCCTGCGCCCATTCCCGGATCTGGCCGGCCTCGCTGGCGTTGGCCGCCTTGCTGCCCGACGCGGGCCTGATGCCCCGCTTCACCCGACCGCCGACGCGTCGCGCCGAGTCGACGAACTCGGCCAGGCTCTCGCGCAGCCGCTCGGCGTTCGGGTCGGTCAGGTCGATCTCGTAGGTCACCCCGTCCAGACCGAAGAGGACCGTGGAAACATCCTGCGAGCTCGTGCCATCCAGATCGTCGACGAGCTGAACCAATACTTTCTGAGCCATTCGGCTGCTCCCTAGACCGCTATGCGCGCGAGATTCGCGCACACCCGTTTGTTTGTGACCGCACAGTAGCAAATATACTCGCCAAGCCGGTACACGACGGTCGACATCGGGCCCGATCGGAACACCCGCGTCGCCCGCTCGTTTCCGGCGACGGCGGTGTCCAGTACAAGATTTCCGGTTCCGGCTTTCATTGGCCGAGGCGGATGCCCAGGTCGCGCATTTGTTTGGCGGCTATACACCCATCTGGACCACTCGGACGCGTCGGTATCCCGCGAGCCGGAACGGCACCGTCCACACCGGAGAGCAGGTGGCTGATGTGACGAGGGTTACCTGAGTTCAGGAGCGCTATGGGTCGAGGATGACGAACGCCGCTTCGACGGAATCCGTATGGGACTCAATGGCGGCCAAGCATGGTCTCCAGCAGTGTCCGCAGCCGGCGTTGATCGGCAGGCGTGAGCGTGCCGATCATGGGCGATAGCAGCCGCACGACGCGGGGGTAGACACGCTCGGCGAGCGCTGCGCCATCGGGGCTGATGCGCACGTCCACGGCGCGGCCGTCCGTCGGGTTGCGGACTCGTTCCAGCAGTCCGCGTTTCACGGCCCGGTCGACGAGGCCGGTCATGGTCGACTTGTCCAGCCCGAGGTAGTCGGCGAGATCGGTCATCTTCAGCCGCCGGTCCCGCAGGATCGCAAGCACGCGAAGCTGGGTGAGGGACAGGTCGTGCTCGGCGCCGACCTTGTTCAACGACGCCATCGTCAGGAACGACGTCTGCACAAGAGCGTCGACCAGATCGTCCTGCTCGACGACCGCCGGCTGTTCGGCCGGGTCGGAGGCTGCCATGCGCCGAGCCTACTTGCTTCTGTTTGTATTACCAACTAAATTTAGTATGTACTACCAACTATCTCAGGAGCCAAGCATGCACGCCGCCGTCGTCACGTCGTTTGATTCCGCGCCCCGCTACCAGGAGTTCCCGACCCCCGTCCGCGCCGACGACGACGAGATGCTCATTGACGTGCTTGCGGCCGGGCTCCACCCGCGCGTCCGGTCCCAGGCCGACGGCTCGCATTACACGAGCACCGACGAACTGCCACTCGTGCCGGGCATCGACGGTGTCGGACGCGGCCCGGACGGGCTGTTGCGGTACTTCGTCCTCCCCGACACCACGATGGGAGCGATGGCCGAGCAGACCATCATCGACACCCGACGCAGCGTCGTGCTGCCCGAGTCCAGCGACCCCGTCGCGATCGCCGCCGCGATGAATCCGGCCATGTCCAGCTGGGTCGCGCTGCGCCGGCGGGTGAAGTTCCAGGCCGGCCAGAACGTCCTCGTCCTCGCCGCGACCGGCAACGCGGGCCGGATGGCCGTCCAGATCGCGAGACTGTTCGACGCGAACGCGGTCATCGGTGCCGGACGCGGCGCGGACCGACTGGCCGAGCTGCCCGCCCTCGGCGCCAGCGACACCGTGCTACTGGAAGGCGATCCCGCCGATGTCGCCCACCGGCTGGGCCGGGCCGCCACCGACGTCGACGTCGTCATCGACTACCTCTGGGGCGAACCCACCGCGGCCGCCATGGTCGCCGTCGTCACGGCCCGCGCTGACCGCGCCAAGCCGCTGACCTGGATCGAGATCGGCTCGGTCGCGGGACCCACCGCCGCTATTCCCTCGGCCGCGCTGCGCGCGGCGCACCTCCAGATCGTCGGCAGCGGCCAAGGCTCCGTCAGCGCCCGCGAAATCATCGCCGAGCTCCCGGCCCTCGCCGAGCAGATCACCAACGGGACCTTCGACATCGACGCGCGGCCGATGCCGCTCGCCGACGTCGAACGAGCATGGACCGACTCCGCCGGCACCAACCAGCGCATCGTCCTGGTGCCCTGATCCCGCATCCGGTCGGTTGGCTACTTGAGCATTTCATAACCGATCTGCCACTGGAATGCGAGACTGGTTACATCGCCGGCAGCCGATCCGACGGAGGGCTGAGTTAGTGAGCCGCCGGGAGAGCCGGTGGCCGACGACGGCGACCACTACTGGTACCGCAACCGCGAACCGTCGAGTTGGACTGGCCGACCGGGGGTGGCGAGTGCCGCGATGGGACTCGTCTCCAACCACGTACTCTGGATACCAGGGCATGTGAACGGCCCTCCAAGAAGACTCTTGGAGGGCCGTTCACCTGGTAGCGGGGACAGGATTCGAACCTGCGACCTCTGGGTTATGAGCCCAGCGAGCTACCGAGCTGCTCCACCCCGCGTTGCTGTAAGACGAACTATACGCGGGCCCCGAGGGGTCCGCACACCACCCCCTCCTACGGCCCCGACCACCGTCGGAGGCCTGGTGGAGGCGTCTGTCGGCCGGTCCTGTCGTCGGGTCCGGCACGTCGCACGCCGCGACCGGTGCCCCGTGCCGGTCATTGGGTGCCGGCCGGTCTGGTCAGACCTCTTACAGATGTGTGCGGAAATGCGTGCGGTTCGGGTTCGGTGAACGTTCAGTGCCTGCCGGTTCCATGGGGCAGCATGACCGTCGTGCGGACGGAACGGATTCGGTCATGGTGGGGTTGGGGCTGGCAGGACGCGGCGGTCGGCGAGGCGGAACGGAAAGGGCTCGTCGGCCGGCTTCCGCCGCATTGGGTCGCCGACCCGATGCCCGTACCGCGGGTCGACGATCTCGACCTGCGTCCGCCGCGGGTGCGAACCCCCGACTCTCTCGCTCCCATTTGTACCGCGCATCCGCACGTGCGAGTGGCGCATACCTATGGAAAGGCCTATCGGGACGTCATTCGCGCGCTGCGCGGCGAGTTCGCCCGCGCGCCGGACCTGGTGGCGTTCCCGGAAACCGAGGAGCAGATCGGCCGGCTCCTCGACTGGGCCGGTGACACCGGCACGGCCGTCATCCCCTACGGCGGCGGCAGTTCCGTCGTCGGTGGCGTGGAGTACCGGGGGGACGGTCACGACGCGGTGCTCTCCCTCGATCTGACCAGACTGGACCGGGTGCTCGAGGTGGACCGGACCTCTCGCGCGGCGCTGATCCAGGCCGGCGCGCTCGGCCCGGTCCTCGAGAGCCGGCTCGCCCCGCACGGCCTCACCTTGCGGCATTTCCCGCAGAGCTTCGAGTTCTCCACCCTCGGCGGCTGGCTCGCCACCCGCGCCGGCGGCCACTTCGCCATGCGGCACACACACATCGACGACTTCGTCGAGGCGCTGCGGGTGATCAGCCCGAGTGGCCTGACGCAGACCCGCCGGCTGCCCTCCTCCGGTGCGGGACCGTCGCCGGACCGGTTGTTCCTCGGCTCGGAGGGCACTCTCGGCGTGATCACCGAGGCCTGGCTGCGACTGCAGGATCGTCCGGTGCACAAGGCATCCCGCGGCATTTCTTTCGGCGACTTCGCGGCCGGGCTGGACGCTGTGCGCGCGATCGCCCAGTCCGGCCTGGATCCCAGCAACTGCCGGCTGCTCGACGAGGCCGAGGCGGCGATCAACACCGGCCGGGCCGACGGCCGCGCGGTTCTGGTGCTCGGCTTCGAGTCCGCGGACCATCCGGTCGACCCGGCGCTCGCGCGGGCGGTCGAGATCGCCGAGGCGCACGGCGGCACCGCGGACCCGAAGTCCACTCAGGACTCGGTCGGCGGGTGGCGGTCGGCGTTCCTGCGGATGCCCTACGTCAGGGACGCGCTGGCCCGGTCGGGCGCGATAGTGGAAACCTTCGAGACCGCTTGTACGTGGCGAACCGCGGCCGAGCTGTGTGCGACTGTCCGAACCGGTGTGCAGGCCGCGATCACGGAAGTCTGCGGCGAACCGGGGATCGTCACGGCCCGCGTCACACATGTCTACCCGGATGGAGTAGCGCCCTATTTCACCGTCATAGCCCGCTCCCGGCGGGGCTCCGAAGTCCAGATGTGGGACCAGATCAAGGCCGCGGCGAGCGACATCCTGGACCGTCTCGAGGCCTCGGTCACACACCACCACGCCGTCGGCCGCGACCATCGTCGCTGGTACGACGCCCAACGGCCGCACGAGTACTGCAAAGTCCTTCGCGCTGCGAAGAGTTCTCTGGACCCGCACGGCATCCTCAATCCCGGCGTACTGTTCGACTAGAACACCGCCTGGGCCGGCACAAGACCACGATCAGCCACAGTGGACAGATATCCGGGCCACTGTGGACACCGGCGCTGCTTCGTGGCACGGTGGAGGGGTGTCTGAACTGAATGCAACCGCCGCGGCCCTGTTGGGCCTGCTGCACGAAGGCCCGGCGACCGGTGGACAGCTCGTCTCCGCCGCCCGCGACCGATTCGGCTCGTTCTTCAGCGTCACGCGGAGCCAGGTCTACCGCGAGCTCCCGGCGCTGGCCGACTCCGGCCTCGTCCGGCTCGGCAAGCAGGGGCCCCGCTCGAGTCAGCAGTACCTGGTGACCGCCGCCGGTAAGAAGGCGTTCAAGTCCTGGCTCGGCAGCGAGCCCGGCCCGGATCACCTCCGCAGTCCGCTGATCCTTCGGCTGGTCAACGCGAACGCGTTGACCGTGCGGCAGCGCTCGGCGCTGATCGAGTCCGCCAAGAAGGTCTACGCGGAGGAGCAGGACGCCGCGAAGGCGGCCGTCAAGGCGGCCGGCGATCCCTACGCGAAGGCGGTCGCCGAGTTCGGCGTCGCCCGGGCTCGTGCGGTGCTGAAGCTGCTCGATTCCATTCCGGCGTCCTGACCTGGGTCTCCCGAGCGCGAGACGTCCGGGTTCACGTAGCCTGGTTTGTCGTGAACCCGGACGTCGCTGCTGACCTCATGGATTTGTCCGACACCCTCGCCAGCGTGGAGGTGGTGACGGACCTGGCCGCCCTGCGCGCCCAGATCACCGATCTGGAGCAGCAGGCCTCCCGGCCGGATCTGTGGGACGACCCAGAGTCGGCACAGCAGGTCACCAGCCAGCTCTCGCACAAGCAGAGTGAGCTCCGCCGCGTCGAGGAACTGCGCCAGCGCCTCGACGACCTCGGCGTGCTCTACGAGCTCGCGGAGGAGGCGGACTCGGCCGAGGACACCGCCGAGGCCGACAAGGAGCGCGTCAAGCTCCGGAAGGACATCTCCTCCCTCGAGGTGCGCACGCTGCTGTCCGGCGAGTACGACGAGCGGGACGCGCTCGTCACCATCCGCTCCGAGGCCGGTGGGGTCGACGCCGCCGACTGGGCCGAGATGCTGATGCGCATGTACCTGCGCTGGGCGGAGCGGCACGGCTACCCGGTCGAGGTCTACGACACCTCCTACGCGGAGGAGGCCGGCATCAAGTCGGCCACGTTCAAGGTCACCGCGCCCTACGCCTACGGCACCCTCTCGGTCGAGCAGGGCACCCACCGGCTCGTGCGCATCTCCCCGTTCGACAACCAGGGCCGCCGGCAGACCTCGTTCGCCGGCGTCGAGGTGCTGCCCTTCGTCGAGGCGGTCGACCACATCGACATCCCGGAGAAGGACATCCGCATCGACGTGTTCCGCTCTTCGGGACCCGGCGGGCAGAGCGTGAACACCACCGACTCGGCGGTGCGCATCACCCACCTGCCCTCCGGCATCGTCGTGTCCTGCCAGAACGAGAAGTCGCAGATCCAGAACCGCGCCGCGGCCATGCGCGTGCTGCAGGTCAAGCTGCTCGAGCGCAAGCGCATCGAGGAGCGGGCCGAGATGGACGCGCTCAAGGGCGACGGCGGGTCGAGCTGGGGCAACCAGATGCGCTCCTACGTGCTGCACCCGTACCAGATGGTCAAGGACCTGCGCACCGAGTTCGAGGTCGGCAACCCGGGCAACGTGCTCGACGGCGAGATCGACGGGTTCATCGAGGCCGGCGTCCGCTGGCGACGCACTCACGCCGCCTGAGGTTCACGTGTTGACCAGGTCTGCGCCGAATCGGCACCGATCAAGAGCCGAGCGGTACCGCGCCGCCGCTGACCGCGCCGAACCCGCCGCTGGTCGCCAGAGGATGCCAAGGCAACGGGTCGGTAACGGGCGGAGGTAGACTCGCGCCTCGTGATCCGGCTCGAGCACGTATCGAAGGTGTACAAGACCTCCACGCGACCCGCGTTGGAGAACGTGTCCGTCGAGATGGACAAGGGTGAGTTCGTCTTCCTCATCGGCGCGTCCGGCTCCGGGAAGTCCACCTTCCTGCGCCTGCTGCTGCGCGAGGAGGTGCCCTCCAAGGGCCGGGTGTACGTGGCGAACTTCGACGTGGCTCGCATGGCCCGGCGCCGGGTCCCCCGCCTGCGCCAGTCCATCGGCTGCGTGTTCCAGGACTTCCGGCTGCTGAACAACAAGACCGTCCACGAGAACGTGGCGTTCGCGCTCGAGGTCATCGGCAAGCCGCGCAACACCATCCGCAAGGTGGTGCCCGAGGTGCTGGAGCTGGTCGGCCTGGATGGCAAGTCGGCGCGCATGCCGCACGAGCTCTCCGGCGGTGAGCAGCAGCGGGTGGCCATCGCCCGCGCGTTCGTCAACCGGCCGCTGATGCTGCTGGCCGACGAGCCGACCGGAAACCTCGACCCGGACACCAGCCAGGACATCATGTTGCTGCTGGAGCGGATCAACCGCACCGGCACGACGGTGCTGATGGCCACGCACGACCACTCGATCGTCGACTCGATGCGCCGCCGTGTCGTCGAGCTCGATCTCGGGCAGGTCGTCCGTGATGACTCACGCGGTGTATACGGCGTCGGCCGTTAGCATCCCGACCGCCGCCACCCCCGACCGCCGAAACCCCGAGGACTACATCCCCCGATGCGTGCCAGCTTCGTGTTCAGTGAGGTCCTGACCGGCCTCCGGCGCAACGTGACGATGACCGTCGCGATGATCCTCACGACAATGATCTCGCTCGCCCTGCTGGGCGGTGGCCTCCTCGTCGTCCGGATGATCGACAAGACCCAGGCGGTGTACGAGGAAGAAGTCGACGTCAACGTCAATCTCACCGACGACATCAGCGCCAACGACAAGACCTGCTCCCAGGAGCTCTGCACCGGCCTGCGCGAGCGCCTGGAGAACGACCCGGCGGTCGTGTCGGTCGGCTTCGAGAGCCGCGACCAGGCCCTCGTGCGATTCAAGCGGATCTTCGAGGCCCAGCCGGAGTTGCTCAAGCTCGTCCGGGCCTCGTCGCTGCCGGCGTCGTTCAACGTCCGCCTGGTGAACCCCGACCGTCCCGAGGTGATCACCCAGACCTACGCGGGCAGTGTCGGCGTCGACTCGATCGTCGACGAGAGCGAGTTCCTCGAACGCCTGTTCAACGCGTTCAACGGCGTGCGGAACCTGACCTTCGCCATCGCGCTGGTCCAGGCGGTCGCGGCGCTGCTGCTGATCTCCAACACCGTCCAGGTGTCCGCGTTCACCCGGCGCACCGAGGTCAACATCATGCGGCTGGTCGGCGCGACCCGCTGGTACACGCAGCTACCGTTCCTCTTGGAGGCGGTGGTCGCCGGCGTGATAGGCGCGGTGCTCGCCATCGGGCTGCTGGTGGGCGCCAAGGTGTGGTTCCTCG
This sequence comes from Actinophytocola sp., assembly GCF_009379765.1. Taxonomy (GTDB): domain Bacteria; phylum Actinomycetota; class Actinomycetes; order Mycobacteriales; family Pseudonocardiaceae; genus Actinophytocola. The sequence continues at coordinate 44,039 of NZ_WHTD01000043.1, forward strand.
ACACCGTCCTCGGCGGAGTCTTCGCGTCCGGGGTGCTCAGCCCCATCGACGGGCTCGACATCCTGCTGGTCTCCCCATGGCTGTTGCTGACCTCGATCGGCATCTCCGCGATCACCGGCTACGTGACGCTGCGCCTGTACGTGCGGCAATAACGGTGTGCGCGGGCACGTAGAGTTGTCGGCATGTCCAAGGAACGTGGTCACAAGGTCATCGTGTCGAACCGCAAGGCGCGGCACGACTACACGATCCTGGACACCTACGAGGCCGGGATCGCGCTCGTGGGCACCGAGGTGAAGTCGTTGCGTGAGGGGCGGGCGTCCCTTGTGGACGCCTTCGCCACGGTCGACGGCGGCGAGGTGTGGTTGCGCAACCTCCACATCCCGGAGTACGTGCTCGGCACGTGGACCAACCACACGCCGCGGCGTACCCGCAAGCTGTTGCTGCACAAGGGCGAGATCCTGCGGCTCATCGGCAAGACCCGGGAGAGTGGCCTCTCGCTGGTGCCGCTGTCGATGTACTTCAAGGACGGCAAGGTCAAGGTCGAGCTGGCGCTCGCGAAGGGCAAGAAGGCCTACGACAAGCGCCAGTCGCTCGCCAAGCGCGATGCCGAGCGGGAGATGACCAGGGCCGCGGGGCGGGCGGCCAAGGGCCGCTGGTGATCGCGCCGCCGGCGTCGGACGCCGACGTCCCGCGGTTCGTCGCCGACCTCGGCCTGCCCGGGCTGGTCGACCTGCACGTGCATTTCCTGCCCGACGCGGTGCAGCGGAAGGTGTGGGCGTTCTTCGACCGGGCCGCGCAGGAGTACGGCACGGAGTGGCCGATCCAGTACCGGCTGCCGGTCGAGGAGCGGCTGGCGATCCTGCGCAAGCTCGAGGTCCGCACGTTCGCGCCGCTGGTGTACCCGCACAAGCCGGACATGGCGGCGTGGCTCACCGAGTGGGTGCTCGACTTCGCGGCGAACACGCCCGGCGCGGTACCGACCGCGACGCTGTACCCGGAGCCCGGCGTCACCGACTACCTCGCCGCCGCGCTGGACGCCGGCGCCCGGTGTGTGAAGGCACACGTGCATGTCGGCGCCTACGACCCGCGCTCGGAGCTGCTCGACCCGGCGTGGGGACTGCTCGCCGAGGCCGGCGTGCCGGTGGTGGTGCATTGCGGGCACAGCCCGGTGCCGGGCGAGTTCACCGGGCTCGAGGTGTTCGGCGAGGTCCTGGCCCGTCATCCGCGGCTGCTCGCGGTGCTCGCGCATGCCGGGTCGCCCCAGTTCGACCTGGCGCTCGACCTGGTCGCCCGGTACCCGCGGGTGTACATCGACACGACGATGGTCGGCATCCCGTTCAACTGGGGCGACTCGATGCTCCCGGACGACTGGTCCGCGCGGTTGGCCGACGTGGGCAACCGGGTCGCGCTCGGGACCGACTTCCCGAACATCCCTTACGAGTACGCCGTGCAGTTGGCCGCGATCGCCGGGTGGGCGGCCGCCGACGACCGGCTTGGCGAGCCGTTCCTGCGGGCTGTGCTGCACGACACACCCAGCCGGTTGCTCGCTGTGGGCGAACACCCAGCGGAAACATCCTGAACCATTTCCGGGTTGAGCTGAACAGACTCAACTTTGGAGGGTGGAATCATGGCAGAGTCGTTGACGCTCCCGGTGCTGCCGCTGGACGACACGGTGCTGCTGCCGGGCATGGTCGTGCCGATCCGGCTGGCCGGCACCGACGGGACCGAGGTCCGGGCCGCGGTGGAGGCCGCGCAGGCGATCGTCGTCTCGGGAGAGAAGCCGCGTGTGGTGATGGTGCCGCGGCTGGACGGCAAGTACGCCCGGGTGGGCGCGCTGGGCGTGGTCGAGCAGGTCGGGCGGCTGCCCGGCGGTGAGCTCGCCGCGGTGGTGCGCGGCACCGAGCGGGTGCGCATCGGCGCCGGGACGACCGGGCCGGGCGCGGCGCTGTGGGTGCAGGTCGAGGTCTCCCCGGTGCCCCCGGCGTCCGAGCACACCCGCGAGCTCGCGAAGGAGTACAAGTCGCTCGTCATCACAATGCTGCAGCAGCGTGGTGCGTGGCAGGTGGTCGACTCGGTCCAGCAGGAGGACGACCCGGCCGCGCTCGCCGACATGGCCGGGTACGCGCCGTACCTGTCCGACGAGCAGAAGGTGTGGCTGCTGGAGACGCCCGATGTCGCCGAGCGGCTGGAGAAGCTGCTCGAGTGGGGTCGCGAGCACCTGGCCGAGCTGGACGTCGCGGAGACCATTCGCAAGGACGTCAAGGAAGGCATGGAGCGCCAGCAGCGGGAGTTCCTGCTGCGCCAGCAGCTCTCCGCCATCCGCAAGGAGCTGGCCGAGCTGGACGGCAAGCCGGAGTCCGAGGAGGAGGACTACCGGGCGCGGGTCGAGGCCGCCGCGCTGCCGGAGAAGGTGCACACCGCGGCGATGTCCGAAGTGGACAAGCTCGAGCGGACCTCCGAGCAGTCGCCCGAGGTCGGCTGGATCCGCACATGGCTCGACACCGTGCTCGAGCTGCCGTGGAACACGCGGACCGACGACGCCTACGACATCGTCGGCGCGCGCTCCGTTCTGGACGCGGACCACTCGGGGCTCGACGACGTGAAGGACCGGATCATCGAGTACCTGGCCGTGCGCAAGCGGAGAGAGGAGCGTGGACTGGGACTCGTCGAAGGCCGGCGCAGCGGTGCCGTGCTGGCGCTCGCGGGCCCGCCCGGGGTCGGCAAGACCTCGCTGGGCGAGTCGGTGGCGCGCGCGATGGGCCGCAGGTTCGTCCGGGTCTCGCTCGGCGGCATCCGGGACGAGGCCGAGATCCGCGGGCACCGGCGCACCTACGTCGGCGCGCTGCCGGGCCGGATCGTGCGGGCCATCTCCGAGGCGGGCTCGATGAACCCGGTGGTGCTGCTGGACGAGATCGACAAGGTCGGCGCGGACTACCGGGGCGACCCGACCGCTGCGCTGCTCGAGGTGCTCGACCCGGCGCAGAACCACACGTTCCGCGACCACTACCTCGAGGTCGAGCTGGACCTGTCGGACGTCGTGTTCCTCGCGACGGCCAACGTGATCGAGTCGATCCCGGCCCCGCTGCTGGACCGGATGGAGCTCGTCCGGCTGGACGGCTACACCGAGGAGGAGAAGGTCACGATCGCGCGCGACCACCTGCTGCCCCGGCAGCTGGAGCGGGCGGGTCTGTCCGCCGACGAGGTCTCGCTGTCCGACGACGCGCTGCGGCTGGTGGCGGGGGAGTACACCCGCGAGGCCGGTGTGCGTCAGCCGGAGCGGTCGATCGCGCGGGTGCTGCGGAAGGTGACCGCGGGGCTCGCCCTCGGGTCGGTGTCCCTGCCGCTGGCGCTGGACATCGGCGACCTCCGTACCTACCTGGGCCAGCCGAAGCACACCCCGGAGTCGGCCGAACGGACTGCCGTGCCGGGTGTTGCGACCGGCTTGGCGGTGACCGGCGCCGGTGGTGACGTGCTGTTCGTCGAGGCGTCGGTGGCGTCGAAGGACTCGGGCGCCAGCGGGGTCACGCTGACGGGTCAGCTGGGCGACGTGATGAAGGAGTCGGCGCAGATCGCGCTGTCGTACCTGCGCTCGCACGGGGACACGCTCGGCGTGCCGGTGGAGTCGTTGTCCGAGCGGGGCGTCCACGTGCACGTCCCGGCCGGCGCGGTCCCGAAGGACGGCCCGTCGGCGGGCGTCACGATGACCACGGCGCTCGCGTCGCTGCTGTCGGGTCGCCCGGTCCGCGCCGACGTGGCGATGACCGGCGAGGTCTCACTGACCGGCCGGGTGCTGCCGATCGGCGGGGTGAAACAGAAGCTGCTGGCCGCGCACCGCGCCGGCATCACGACGATCGTGCTGCCCAAGCGCAACGAGCCGGACCTGGAGGACGTGCCGGAGTCGGTGCTGTCGGACCTGACGGTGCACCTGACGAGCGACGTCCGCGAGGTGCTGGACGTGGCCTTGGCGCCGGCTCCCGCCGCCGCCACGGCTGCCACCGTGGCCGCCTGATCCGCTCGAATCCGGACGGCGCCCGCACTCCCTGGTGGGTGGGGGCGCCGTCCGGTCGCGATCAGCCCCTGTCGAGGAACGTGAGCACCGCGCGGACCCTCCGGTGCTCCTCCGCGCTCGGCTCCATCCCCAGCTTCGAGAAGATGTTCCCGACATGCTTCTCCACGGCGCCGTCGGACACGGTGAGCGTCTTGGCGATCGCCACGTTCGTGAGGCCCTGGGCCATCAGGCCCAGCACCTCACGCTCCCGCGGGGTCAGCACGTCGATCGGGTTACGGCGCCCGCGCGCCATCAGCTGCGCGATCACCTCCTGGTCGATACACGTGCCGCCGCCGGCGACCCGGTGCACCGCGTCCACGAACTCGGCGACGTCGGCCACCCGCTCCTTCAGCAGGTAGCCCACCCCACCCGCGCCACCGGACAGGAGCTCCACCGCGTAGCGCTCCTCGACGTACTGGGACAGCACGAGCACCGGCAGCCCCGGCAGCTGCTCCCGCGCCCGCAGCGCGGCGCGCAGGCCCTCGTCGGTGAACGTCGGTGGCATGCGCACGTCGACGATCGCCAGGTCGGGACGGTGCTCGCTGACCGCGACCAGCAGCCCGTCACCGTCCTCGACCGCCGCAACGGTCTCGATGTTCTCGTCGGCCAGCAGTCGCTGGATCCCGGCACGCAGCAGTACGGAATCCTCCGCGATCACCACGTGCATGGCAGGTCGGCCCTGATCACTGTCGGCCCTCCGATGGGGCTCACCACGGTCATCACGCCGTCAATCGTGGCAGCCCGGTCTGCGAGCCCGGACAGGCCTCCACCGGAACGCATCGTCGCGCCGCCCTGGCCGTCGTCGGTGATCTCGACGATCACCAGGTCGCCGCTCGGCCGCTCCTCGCGCCAGGCGTTGACCTTGGCCTCCGTCGCGCCGGAGTGCTTGGCGATGTTCGTGAGCGACTCGCCCACGATGAAGTACGCCGTGCTCTCCACCGCGGCCGGCGGGCGCGGGTCGATCGCCACGTGCACCTCGACCGGGATCGGGCACTTCGCCGCCAGGGAGGACAGCGCCGCGTCCAAGCCGCGATCCCCGAGCACCGCCGGGTAGATGCCCCGAGCCAGGTCACGCAGCTCGGAGACGGCCAGCTTGGCGTCGGCGTGCGCCTCGTTGATCAGCATCCGCGCCGCGTCCGGGTCGGCCGCCAGCTTGTTCTTGGCCCGGCCGAGACCCATCGCCACGGCGACGAGGCGCTGCTGGGCACCGTCGTGCAGGTCGCGCTCGATGCGCCGGCGCTCGGCCTCGGCGGCGTCCACCCCGCGCGCCCGGGATGCCTGCAGGTGCTCGGCCTTCTGCGTGAGCTGCTCGTTGGTGTTGGGTCCGAGCAGCGCCTTGGCCAGCATGACGTGCAGCGCCGCGATGACCGGCAGTACGAACAGGCCGACCGGCAGGATCACGATGCCGACGATGGCGAGCGGAAGCTCGAAGACGTGCAGCGGGAACGAGAGCATCAGGTAGGCGATGTTGCGCCACATCTGCGGATTGATCAGCCGGTTGAGGTAGCGGCGCCAGAACGAGCCCGTGCGGTCGAGCTCGATCTGCGGGGTCGGGATGTCGACCTTGAGCGTGCGGCGGATCAGCCGGCGGTTGGCCCCGGCGAACCCGGAGACGACCTTGGTGAGCACCAGCAGCACCGCGAGCCCTATCCACACGATCAGCGTGCTGACGCCCACCGAGAACAGCGTGACGATGAGGACGAAGGACAGCACGCTGACGGGGAAGCCCGCCAGCATGAAGCCCGCGGCGCGGAAGCCTCGCCGGACCATGGTGGGGCCGGGCTCGTCGTCGACAGTGCTCACCGGTGGGGATGCCACAGTGACAGCATCCCCGGTGGGCGAACCGGGCACCAGGTAGAGGGGTGCCGGCTCGGGGCTGGTCATCTCGACACCGGCCGGTAGCTCATCTGCGTCGTGTGCGGCCACTCGGTGCTCCAGTCGATCGCGCCGGCGGTGTTCAGTGCCTCCAGCTTGGAGATGCGGCGCTCGCTCGGGCCGAGCAGGGCACGGGCGTAGCGGGCGTGCAGGATGCCGAGAGACCTGGTGAGCGCGATGGTGATGGCCAGGACAAGCACGCCGAGCGCGGCCCAGGGGAGGGTCTCCGGCCACGAGCCGACGTTGAACACGGGCTGGTCCCACACCACCGGGCGCCACGCGTCGGGCATCCAGCTCCAGTAGACCGGGAGCAGTGTGAGCCACAGGCTCGTGGCCCAGAAGCTGACCATCAGCGTGAACTCGGCGATGCCGATGGGCATCAGCAGGACGCAGTAGGCCATGTCCTTCCAGGTGGCCGGGTCCTTGATGCGGGTGCCCCAGCGCTTGCCGCCGCCCTCGGGCATCGGCCGGTACGGCGAGGCGATGTAGGTGCCTAGCATGGCGTGCACGCGGGCGCGCTCGACCTGGGCGAACCCGCGCCAGACGAGCATCGAGACGGCCAAGACCGCCAGCCCGACCCAGATGACGGCCGTGCCCGCGCCGACGGACACCGAGGTGACGACGAACACGAACGAAGCGATGCCGATGGGCAGGTTCATCACCAGGTAGGCGAGCGAGCCAAGCAGGGTGGGGTTCGGGCGGGTGCCGTCGCGCTCGGTGGTCATCGGAAGTCTCCTTCGGTTTCTGTCGCGAGACCAGGATCGCCTGGCGGGAGGGGTGGCGGCCATGGGGCACACCGCCGAGTTGGGGGTGGGGTTATCCCTACCTTTTGCCGAGGTTTGCCGCAGACGGCGGAACCGGGATGATCCCGACGGGCATCGGCGTTATGCTTGACGGGCGAAGTGCCCATGATCAGGGGGTGAACGGTTTCGACTCTGGACGTTGCTTCAGGGGAAGCGTGCAGGTGCAGGCGGATGGCCACCTCAAGCGTCGCCGCAAACCAATATGCGCCAAGGTTAATTCCCAGCGCGACGTCGCTCTCGCTGCCTAAGCCAGAGTGATGTCTGTCGGCCCGGGGTCGCCTCCGACCCGGTTCGCCGGCATCAGCTAGGAGGCTCACCGCCGCGGGTTGGCCGCGGACCTACGGCGGGACATTTACAGCGGCTGGGCCCGTCACACCGGCTTGTTCATGTGACCGGCGGGGCCGAGTAGAGGCACAGTGAACTGCGCACGGAGAAGCCCTGGAAAGGCGGCAGAGGACCCGGGTTCGATTCCCGGCACCTCCACTCGGCCGGCGAGTGCTCGCGGAGAGCGCTCGCCGGCTCGTTTTCGGATCACGTTGGGGGGCCGAGCCCCCCAAACCCCCACGGTGCGAGCTCCTCCGGACCCGGCTCGGTGCTGTTGGGCATTGACCAGCTGGGTCCTCGCCTTCGGCTTCGGGACTGCTCGCCTTCGGCTTCGGGACTGCTCGCCTTCGGCTTCGGGACTGCTCGCCTTCGGCTTCGGGACTGCTCGCCTTCGGCTTCGGGACTGCTCGCCTTCGGCTTCTGTCCATGGCCATGACAAAGTCCTCGCGTGTGGCCAGGTCGAGGTCCTCGCTGGTGGCCAGGTGAAAGTCCCCATCCCTCGTTCGTCGTGTCTGCCGGGAGCGTGAGGCCTGGGCGGTGACGG
>NZ_WHTD01000081.1 GCF_009379765.1 Actinophytocola sp.
CCTGGCAACACGCCTGGCACGGCGCATTCACCGCCACCCACCGCGCACCACCAGTCCTGGCAGCCTGACCCTGACCACCCCGCCCGCAAAGGCCCGACCGGAGACGCCAAGTGAACAAGCTGGACGCGAGGCCAGCAGATATCACGCGCCCACGACCGAGCACATCCGATTGAAGATCAACTACACCGCTAGAAATGATCACTCAAATTCGTGCGGTGGATCCAGGCTCAGCGCCATTATCGGATGCCCCCCAGTCCAGTGATCTGGTTGCTTGAACCTACGGGCCTCAGCAAGACCCTTTTGAGGTTAGCCACCGTTGCTCCTGTCGTCTGTGAGGTTATCTATGGCACGGGTGATCAAAGCTCGTGCCTGGCCGCCGTAAACCGCCGATTGTCTAAGGTGTTCGAACATTTCAACATATAGGCGGATCTCGTTGGGCTGGACTATCTCCAGCTTGGCCGTAGGCGTCTCAACCCCTACCATTGTTTCGTCGTAGATCCAGAAAGGGACCTGCGTAAATGTCCTGCGTGGTGCAGCCTGGGGGATAATCCCGAGATTAACTCGCGGTAACGACATTATGGCGAGAAGGCGGTCTAGTTGACCGGCCATAATTTCAGGACTTCCAACCTGCACGCGGATCGCATTTTCTTCCAAGACAACACCGAATCGGCGATTACCGGAGTAGATGATGTTCTGTCGTTCCATGCGCGCTTGAAGCGCCGCGTCGAGGTCATTGGGGACGTCGAGGAAGTCTATGAAGTAGCGCAGGACGACGGAGGAATATTCGGCAGTTTGGAACAGTCCGGGTATGGCGCTGTGCTCATAGATTCGGAAGAGCGTCGTCCGTTCGTAGAGCGGCACCGGGGTCAGCATAAGGCGCTTCATGCCGGCCCGAGTGTGGCGCCGCCATTCGACGTACATGGATTCGATGGCGCGAGCCGTAGCGATGAGGTCGGGAATTTCAGATTCAGCGCTACAGGCTCGGCACCACGCCTTGATGTTGTCCTCGGAGGGAGCTTGACTGCCGTTCTCTATACGGCTGACCTTCGTGTAGTGGCAGCCGACACTGACCGCCAAGGATCGCCCCGTGAGACCTGCGGCCTTGCGGATCTCACGGAGACGAATCCCCAGCGCTTCCCGAGCCTGCTTGGCCGGGCTAGTCGGGTTTGTATTCACCGTCGGGAATCGACAGTTCCCACGCCGCGTCGAACGCGTGCCGGCACAACTCGACGATAGTAGGATCGGTGACCTTCTGGCGGCCAACGATCGACCCGCTACCCGCGAAGATCAGGAAGATAACCACCTGGTCGTCGAATAGCCAAAAGTCGTTCCCCGGTAGCGCCACCGTGGATACCCGACTGCGCGGTATCCAGCGGATATCCTCGCCTGCCTCAACGAATAGGTGGGAATCCTTGAGTACCCATTTCTGATAGTCGGAGACAGGTTCGGAGACAATGCGTGCTCGCCGGATAACCTTGCCGGCTTCGGTAGCGGCACGTACCCGGTCGAACCAGGGTTGAAGCCAATCGGTGTCGTCCGGTTCGCCGGCCTCCCATTTGGCCAGATGCAGTAACTCGGCGGCCGTGCCGTAGGAGTCCCGCATTTCCAGGTGAAGCGCTTGTCGCTGGAACGAATTGATGAGGTCGGTGAGTTCTTCGTAGGTGATACTGTCCAAATTCAGCTCCCAACAAGAGCGGCAACGGCTGACCGGGAAACCTCCACGCAGGTCTCGTGATCAGGAATACTCATCCGACTCAGCGCCTCCTGGTCGGTAACGTTCTTTCCCCGGACAATGTAGTTACCGTTGTCGGCCACGTGGACGATGGGTGGAATCATGTTCATGACCTCGCCGGCAAGCCCGTCCTTTGCCAGGTGCACCATGAGCTTTGGCGGCACCTCAACGATCGTCTCGTCATCCGCCACCGTGATCATGGTCAGGATCTCCGGATCGGTGACGATCCATCCCTGCACGATGTACGATTCACGGTCGGTGGCATACAAGGTCGGGGACTGATCGGGCACGGATTCCTTGCCGAGGAACGTAAGACGCATCGCTACTCCCTTGTCAAAGCCGTTGCGGCTTGTTGCAGCTACCTCAGAGTCCGCCAGCCCAACCGTCTGCGTCAATAGGTTGTGCTCCATCGGTCCTAGTGATCTTAAGAGACCCTGGCAGAAGCCAAATGATCTTGTCGCGCGGCACTCCCTGGACGAGTTGCTGCAACTTTCCGCAACATCGTGGCGGCTCATGTGCTCCGCTACGTACGGTCGCCCCGTGACCTGTTCTGAGTACAGGACGACAAGCCATCGGTGAGCGACCAGCCCAAAGCTCGTGCGTTCACCGGTCCCCACGACAACCCGCACGAACACGGGAAGGCCACAGTGCACCGACGATTGCCCACCCTGGTCAGCAAAGGACGACCCCGAGAGGATCCCGAACCGGTGGCCGCACATCCGGCGGTTCCTGCGGGTCGACGATTCGACCGGCCGGGTGGATGACGACTTCCGTCGCTGGTCGTGGCATGTCGAGGATCGGTTGAGTCCGGTTGAGCGGGCGGCGGCCTACGAGGAGTGGGCCGACTTCTACGAGTGGTGCCTGGAGCAACGGGCCGCCGAGTTGGCCGGCGATCGGGTCAAGCGTCACCTCGTGGCGGAATGGACCGACAGCATGACCTACTGCTGTCGACGGTCCGCAGCGTGGGCGCGGGGCGAGGACCCCGGCGAGTGGGTTCCCCAGTCACAGCGGCGCCCGGATCTCCACGCGGAACACCTAGCGATCGTTGCCGAGATCATCGCGGAGTTGGACGCGCGCCGTGATCCGGCCGGGTGCGTCCGCAAGGTGGGGCAGCCGCCAGAGCCGAAGCGCGAACTCGTGTTGACCTCGTGATCGGTGGTGACGTGATGGCCGTCCTGGAAGCCGTGCTGATCTCCATCGGACTCACCTGCATTGCCGTCCTGTTGGTGATCGGCGCCGTCGCGCTGGTGCGGGACCGGCGCGCTGAGCGCGTCGACAGGGCACGTCTCGCCGAGATCGTTTGATCAGGTCAAGCGCCACATGCGGGCGGAACAGGGCGAGGAATGGACACCACGGCAAACGTGACCGAGTGGGACGCGCTGATAGAGACCGCCGGTAGGCGCTGCTACCTGTGGCACATGTTCCGAATGGACCGACACGGCCCGGAATTGTTGGCCGGCGTCTACCAGTGGCGCGACTGCGCGGACGTGGTGGTGCTGTTCGACGACCAGCACGCGCACGCCTACCGGATACCCACCGACGAGAACACCGACGTGTTCACCCCGACGCATGTGTACTGGTGGTACGGCGCCAATCCGGTGTGGACTATGCGGGCGCTGTTGACCCTGCCGGCACCCGGTCATCCGGACGCGCCCGACACGCTCACTCCGGCGCCACCAGGTACAGGGATACCGGGCGACCGGATGCCGGTACGGATGCGCCGTCGCGGCTGGCGCTGATGGGGCTGTTCCGGGACAAGCCGGCGAAGGCGCGGCGCGACGCTCAGCGGGACATGGAGCAAGAGGGTTGGTCCACAAAATGCCCGCACAGCAACAAAGGATCGTCATACCAGGGTGACGGCAAGGGCGGTGAGAACTGCAAGACGTGGTGTTCGGACTGCGGGAAGACGCTCCGCACCTGGTACAACGCGCCGAAGAGATGACGTGCCGACCATGCGGACCGGTCACTAGCCCGCGTCCGATGTGGATCGGTCCGACCAGAGACGGACTCTGGCCGGACCGGTGACCTTGCTCAGTCAGACGTGCTGTTCAGCGAATCCAGGAAGTCGCGGGCGGCGTCGGTTCCCGCGTGCCGGTAGGCGAGCAGTGCGCGGGCGGCCTGGCTGTAGGTCGTGCCGCGTGCGTCCTGGTCGCCCCATCCGACGTAGCCGGCCGGCAACACCACCGGGTTCCACCAGCTTCGCCACCACTACGTGTCCACGCTGGTGGATGGCGGCGCCAGCATCCTGGACGTGCGGGACATGGTGGGCCACAAGTCCATCATCACCACCACCGAGCAGGTGTACGGGCATCTGTTCGAACACTCCCACGACAAGATCCGCGCCATCCTGGACGGCACCCGTGACACTGGCGTGTACCCGGTGCGTACCCAGACGGCCGGCTAAGGGTGTCTGGGCAGGTCAGGGGCTATGCCGCTCGCATATGATGGACTCGCGAGGTCTCCGGGGGGTCAGCGGCGGTCGTTGCGGTCGTTCTCCACGGCCAGGCGGGCGCTCGCCTCGCCGAGGGCTTCCTGGTACTCGGGCAGCGGGTGCATCGCCACGGCCAGGCGGAACTGGGTCTGGGCCTCGGTCAGCCGGCTCTGCCGTTGCAGTGCCTTGCCCAGCGCGAACCGCGCGTAGTGGTCGGTGGGGTCGAGCTCGAGCACCCGCAGGAAAGCCTTCTCCGCGCGGCGCAGCTGAGCCGAGCCGAGGTAGGCGCGGCCGGCGAGCAGATGAACACTGGACGAGTCCGGCTCGGCGTCGAGGACCGGTCCGAGGGCCGCCAGGGCGTCAAGGGGCCGGCGTTGCGCCACCAACGACTCCGCGCGGCGGAACGCCTCGAACGTGTCCTGCCCGTCCTCAGCCATGGTTGCGTTCAACGCTACCCAATGACGCGCTGTTCCATAACCTCGTTCGCGCGTGCCTCCACCAGGCGACAAATCCGCCCCGCTACGCTCGTTGGTGAGAATGCCGAGAGTCCCCGAAGCCGGTTGAGGAGCACGATCGTGGCGGTTATCGAACAGGTTGGCGCACGCGAGATCCTGGACTCGCGTGGTAACCCCACCGTCGAGGTGGAGGTCGCCCTGGACGACGGCACGCTGGCCCGTGCCGCGGTGCCTTCCGGCGCGTCGACCGGCGAGCACGAGGCCGTCGAGCTGCGGGACAAGGACACCGGCCGCTACAACGGCAAGGGCGTCGAGAAGGCGGTCACCGCGGTCCTCGACGAGATCGGGCCGGAGCTCACCGGCACCGACGCCGTCGACCAGCGGATCGTCGACCAGAAGCTCGTCGACCTCGACGGCACGCCGGACAAGTCGCGGCTGGGTGCCAACGCCATCCTCGGCGTCTCGCTCGCCGTCGCCAAGGCCGGCGCCGAGTCCAGCGGGCTCGAGCTCTTCCGCTACGTCGGCGGGCCCAACGCGCACGTGCTGCCGGTGCCGATGCTCAACATCCTCAACGGCGGCGCGCACGCCGACACCGACGTGGACATCCAGGAGTTCATGATCGCGCCGATCGGCGCCGAGTCCTACCGCGAGGCGCTGCGCTGGGGCGTGGAGGTCTACCACTCGCTCAAGTCGGTGCTCAAGGGCCGCGGCCTCGCCACCGGCCTCGGCGACGAGGGCGGCTTCGCGCCGAACCTGTCGAGCAACCGGGACGCCCTGGACCTCATCGTCACCGCGATCGAGAAGGCCGGCTACACGCTGGGCCGCGACATCGCGCTCGCGCTGGACGTGGCCGCGACCGAGTTCTTCTCCGACGGCGCGTACGTGTTCGAGGGCAGCAAGCGCAGCGCCGAGCAGATGATCGCCTACTACGCCGAGCTGCTCGACTCCTACCAGATGGTGTCCATCGAGGACCCGCTGGCCGAGGACGACTGGGACGGCTGGGTGCGGCTCACCGACGAGATCGGCGAGCGGGTGCAGTTGGTCGGCGACGACCTGTTCGTCACCAACCCGGACCGGCTCGAGGAAGGCATCGCCCGCCGCGCCGCCAACGCGCTGCTGGTCAAGGTCAACCAGATCGGCACCCTGTCCGAGACGCTGGACGCGGTCGCGCTCGCGACCTCCTACGGCTACCGCAGCATGATGAGCCACCGCTCCGGCGAGACCGAGGACACCACGATCGCCGACCTCGCCGTGGCCACCGGCGTCGGGCAGATCAAGTCCGGTGCGCCGGCCCGCGGTGAGCGCACCGCCAAGTACAACCAGCTCCTGCGCATCGAGGAGATCCTCGGCGACGCCGCCCGCTACGCCGGCGACCTGGCCTTCCCCCGGTTCACCCCGGAGTCCTAAGTGCCCGGCCGCGAGTCCGACCGTGGGCGGCGCGACACCGGAGCCACCGATGCCCGCGCCGGCCGTTCCACGCGCCGGCCGCAGGGTGCCCGCCGGACCCGGCCGGGCGACGGTCGCCCCGGCCGGCCGGTCAGCCCCGACCGGGACCAGGACCGGGGTCGCGGCCGCACGGTCCGCGCGGCCGCCGCGTTCGGGCTGTCCACCACGCGGCGGGCCGCGGTGCTCGCGATCGTGGTGTGCGCGCTCGCGCTGTCCGTGGCCGTCCCGCTGCGGACCTACCTGTCCCAGCGCGACGAGGTCGAGATCCAGGAGCAGCGGCAGGCGGAGTTACGGGACCAGGTCGAGGCCCTCGAACAGCGCAAGGCCGAGCTCGAGGACCCGGCCCAGGTGGAGGCCGAGGCCCGGCGGCGGTTGCGCTACGTGATGCCGGGCGAGACCCCGTACATGGTCGAGCTGCCCGGCGACGCGCAGGGCCGGGGCGGCGACGAGGAGGAGGAGCGGCGCGTGCTGGACGAGTCCTGGTACCTGGAGCTGTGGAAATCGGTGTCCGGCGAATGAGCCTCGGGCCCGTGTCCGACGCCGACCGGGCGACGGTCGGCGCGCAGCTCGGCCGGCCGCCGCGCGCCGTCCGCGCCGTCGCCGCCCGCTGCCCGAGCGGCCACCCGGCGGTGGTGCAGACCAGCCCGCGCCTGGATGACGGCACGCCGTTCCCGACCCTGTACTACCTGACCTGCCCTCGGCTGACGTCGCTGGTCAGCACGCTCGAGGCCAGCGGGCTGATGAAGGAGATGACCGCACGCCTCGCGACCGACGAGGACCTCGCGGCCGCGTACCTGGCCGCGCACCGCTCCTACCTCGCCGAGCGGGACGCCATCGAGCCGCTCGGCACCGGCGTCAGCGCCGGCGGGATGCCGGGCCGGGTCAAGTGCCTGCACGTCCACGTCGCGCACGCACTTGCCGCCGGTCCGGGCGCGAACCCGTTCGGCGACGAGACATTGCTCCGTTTGGCCGACAGCTGGCCATCTGGCAACTGCGAATAAGAGGTCACCGGATGTTCCCGAAAGGGCAACCCCGGGGACAGCGAATTCCGTCAGTCATGCGAAGAGGATCAACTTGACTCGTCATTGACCTCTTTCTTGTGATGATGGTTCGTGAGACGGTGGCAGGCGGCGTACGGACTGCGACCGACAGCGATCCGATGGTGGGTCGGTTGTCGCTCAGGTCAGTGAAGGGACTCGGTGCAGGTGAGTGCGGCGGAGAGCAGTAGATCGACCGGCAATGATGAGCGCCGGGCGAAGCGGCGACGTCGCAAGGCCGCGGCGGCCACGGGCACGATGTTGCTGGTCGCGGCGGCGGTGGCCGGTGAGCCGATCCAGGCCGCCTCGGCCGCGCAAGCGGCGGGCGGCGTCGGCGGTGGTCTGTACGGCCTGACCGACCCCGACTCGGTGAGCGCGAACGGCGAGGTCGGCGACGAGGACAAGATCGGTGACGAGGTCCTCGCGAGCGCCGACAACATCGACCGGCTGCGCCAGCTCAGTGACCCCGGCGACCTTCCCACCGGCCCGACGATGATCCCCGGCCCGATGTACGACGCGTACCTCAACGCCGCCTCGATCCTCGCCGCCGAGCAGCCCAACTGCCACCTCCACTGGTCGCTGCTCGCCAGCATCGGCCGGATCGAGTCCAACCACGCGCGCGGCGGCCGGGTCGACGGCGCCGGCAACACGACCCCCAACATCCTGGGCCCGGTCCTCAACGGCGGCGGCTTCGCGGCGATCCGGGACACCGACGGCGGCCGGCTCGACGGTGACGCCCGCTGGGACCGCGCGGTCGGCGCGATGCAGTTCATCCCGTCCACCTGGCGCGGGTACGTCTCCGACGGCAACAACGACGGGCTCTCGAGCCCGCACAACGTGTTCGACGCGACGGTGGCGGCCGGCAAGTACCTGTGCTCGGGCGGCCTGGACCTGGCCGACGCCAAGGACCGCGCGACGGCCGTTTTCCGCTACAACCACTCCGACTCCTACGTCAGCACGGTGCTGATCTGGGCCGAGGCGTACGCCAAGGGCATGACCGTGATCCCGCAGACGCCGGTGCCCAACCCGGCGCAGCTCGCCGCCCTGGGCCCGAAGCCCGTCGTGACGCCACCGGCCGCCAAGCCGGCCACCAACCCGAAGCCGGGCACGACGACGACCACGACCACGACCGTCACGCCGACCGGCACCACGACGACCACGACGACGACCACGACGCCGTGCGACCCCACGGAAGAACCGACGGAGACCACGACCACGACGGAAGAGCCGACCACTACGACGACCGAGGAGACCTCGGCGACGGAGACCACGTCGGAGACCACCACCACGACCGAGGAGTCCTCGGAGTCGGAGACGACGACCACCACGACGACCACGCCCTGCTGACGGCGCTCGCCGAACCCGCGAGCCCCCGGTTCGGAGTGTTGGACTCGCGGGTTCGGAGTGTTGGACTCGCGAGGTCAGGCGGTCTTCAGCATGCCGCCGTCGATCACGAGGTCCGCGCCGGTGATGTTGGCCGCGTGCGGGCCGGCCAGGAACGCGATCAGGCCGGCCACCTCGTCGGGTTCGCTGACCCGGCCGGTCGTGATCGACATCGCCTCGGGCAGGACCCGGTTCATCACCTCGTCGACGGCGACGCCGGGCGCGATCACCGAGGCGAAGGCGCCGGGGTCGGTCCACATCGGGGTCCGCACCGGGCCGGGCGACACCGTGTTGACCCGGATGCCCTGCGGCGCCAGCTCCTCCGAGAGCGCCGTCCCCAGGTTGGTCAGCGCCGCCTTCGCCGCCGAGTACGGCGCGATCATCCCCGCTGGTAGGCGGGCGTTCAGCGAGCTGACGTTCACGATCGAGGCGCCATCGCGGCCCAGCATCGCCGGCACCGCGGCGCGCGTGGTGCGCACCGCGGCGAAGAACGTCAGGTCGAAGATCCGTTGCCACTGCTCGTCGGAGAAGGCGCCGATCGAGGGCGCGGGCTCGCTGCGCGCGACGTTGTTCACGAGCAGGTCGATCCCGCCGTGTGCCTCGACCGCGGCGGCCACGAGCGAGGCGGGCCCGCCGGCGACCGAGAGGTCGACGGGCACGGCGAGCACGCCCGTCGGCAAGACCGGCGTGGTTCGCGAGCCGACCACCACCCGCGCCCCCTCCGCGGCCAGCAGCGTGGCGGTGGCCAGGCCGATTCCCTTGCTGCCGCCGGTGATCACGGCGATCTTGTCCTTCAGGTTGAGATCCATGCGGCCAACGCTGGCCGAGCCGGCCGGCCGGCGCTGGCGGGATCGGGACGCCGCGTTCGGTGCGACCGCATAGGCTCGACGCCATGCCGAGGTTTGCCGCGATCGACTGTGGGACGAACTCCATCCGCCTCCTGGTGGCCGACGTCACCGTGCACGACGACGGCACCGCCCACCTCCGCGACGTGCACCGCGAGATGCGGATCGTCCGCCTGGGCGAGGGTGTCGACGCGACCGGGCGCCTCGGCGTCGCCGCGCTCGCGCGCACCCGGGACGCGCTCGCCGACTACACGATGATCTGCCGGCGCAAGGGCGCCGAGCGCGTCCGCATGGTCGCCACCTCCGCCACCCGCGACGCGCGCAACCGCGACGAGTTCTTCGACATGACCCGCGCCGTGCTCGGGGTCGAGGCCGAGGTGATCTCCGGCGACGAGGAGGCCCGGCTGTCCTTCACCGGCGCGGTGGGCGATCTCGAGCCCGAGGACGGCCCGTTCGTCGTCACCGACATCGGCGGCGGGTCGACCGAGGTGGTCGTCGGCACGTGGGACGGTGTGCGCGCGGAGATCATCGGCGCGCGCTCGGTCGACGTCGGCTGCGTCCGGATCACCGAGCGCTGCCTGCGCTCCGACCCGCCCACCGACGAGGAGATCGGCGCCGCCCGCGCATTGGCCGGCGACGTGCTCGCCGAGGCGTTCGCCGCGGTGCCGGTGGAGAAGGCCCGCACGTGGGTCGGCGTCGCCGGCACGATCACCACGCTTTCCGCTGTGGCGCAAGGGCTTCCGGCCTACGACGCCGAGCGCACCCACCTGTCCCGGCTGTCCGGCGCGGAGATAGACCGAACGGCACAGCGACTCCTCGGCGCCACGCACGACGAGCGCGCGGCGATCGGCTCCATCCATCCGGGACGGGTGGACGTCATCGGCGCGGGCGTGCTGATCACCCAGGTGCTCGCGGAGACGTTCGCGCACACGGCCGGCATCACGGAGTTGCTGGTCAGCGAGCACGACATTCTCGACGGCATCGCGCTGTCGCTCGGCTGAGGCCGCCAAACGGGCTGGTACCGGACAAAGATTCTGCGCCGAATCGGGCAAAAGTACGTCATTGTGACGACTTCGTGACGCCGGTAAGGGGGGTTTGCCGCATCCACCCGGTTAACGTCGCCTCACATTCCGGGAGCACCTGCGCCCGCGAAGGACTGGGAGGAGGACGGGATGCGTAGACCGCGCTGGATGGCCGTGGTGGTAATGCCCTTCACGATCGCCCTCGTCGTCAGCGGCTGCGGCGGCGGTGGCGACGACTCGGGCGAGGAGGGTGGCGGCGGCGATCCGGAGAAGAACGAGAACACCGAGATCTCCGTCTTCGGCAGCGAGCCGGAACGCCCGCTGGTCCCCGGGGATACCAGTGAGACCGGCGGCGGCAAGATCGTCGACGCGCTGTGGACCGGCCTGATGGACTACGACCCGGTGTCCGGCGAGCCGCGGCTGGCCAACGCCGAGTCGTTCGAGCTGACCGCGCCGGACGAGTACACGGTGACGCTCAAGAAGGACTGGACCTTCCACGACGGCACGCCGGTGAAGGCGAAGAACTACGTCGACGCGTGGAACTACACCGCCTACAGCCCCAACGGTCAGCAGCACGCCAGCTTCTTCGCCCAGATCGAGGGCTTCGACAAGGTCTTCACCGTCGACCCGGACGGCGACGGCCCGAAGCCGCCGCCGACGCCGCCGGAGAAGGAGCTGTCCGGCCTGACCGTGGTGGACGACTGGACGTTCACCATCAAGTTCACCGAGCCGCACGCGATCTTCAAGATCAAGACCGGCTACGCCGCCTACATGCCGCTGCCGGACGCCTTCTTCACGGACAAGGAGGCCTTCCTGGAGCACCCGATTGGCAACGGTGGCTTCGAGTACGTCGCCCGGGTTCCCCAGCAGGAGCTGCAGATCGTCCGCTACGAGGACTACAAGGGCGCGGACAAGCCGAAGATCCGGCAGGTGAAGTTCCGCTTCGTGGACGCGGACGCGGCCTACGTCGAGATCAAGGGCAACAAGATCGACTTCATGGACACCCTGCCGCCGCAGGCGATCGCCGGAAACGTCTGGGAGGCCGACCTCCCTGGCCGCGCCGATGTCGCCCCGGTGCTGGCGAACCAGACGCTCGCGTTCCCGCTCTACGACCCGAAGTACCAGAACGTCGACTTCCGGCACGCGGTCTCCATGGCGATCGACCGCCAGGAGGTCATCGACGCGATCTTCGAGGGCAACCGCGAGCCGATCGCCGGCTACGGCGCGCCGAAGCTGCCCGGCTGGGAGGACGGCGCCTGCGGCAAGTGGTGCGAGTTCAACCCGGAGGAGGCCAAACGGCTGTTCGAGGAGTCCGGCTGGACCGGGCCGATCGAGATCACCAGCAACTCCGACAACGGGCACAAGGAGTGGATCGAGGCGGTCTGCGGGCAGCTCACCAACAACCTCGGCGTCGACTGCACGTTCGTCCCGGTGGCGGCGTTCAGCGAGATCCGGGAGGCCATCAACGCGCGGGAGATGAACCAGATCTACCGTGCCGGCTGGCTCGCCGACTACGCGCTGGTGGAGAACTTCCTCAACCCGCTGTACCGCACGGGTGGCTCGTCCAACGACAACGGCTACTCCAACCCCGAGGTCGACGCGAAGCTCGCCACGGCCGACAGTGCCGCGACCGAGGAAGAGGCGTTCGCGCTCTACCACGAGGCGGAGGAGATGATCGCCGAGGACATGCCCGCCGTGCCGCTGTGGAACACGCCGTCCATCTACGCGTGGTCCGACCGGGTGACCAACGTGCGGCTGACCCCGAAGCGCGAGCTCGACCTCTCCTACGTCGAGGCCAAGTAGTCGCCTGACAACCGGTGACCGGCCGGCCCGCGATGTCCCCTGCGGGCCGGCCGTCACCTGTGACTCCCGGGGGTTTGCGAAATGGGCCGGTATGTCCTGCGCCGCCTGCTCCAGCTGGTTCCGGTGTTCGTCGGCACCACGTTCCTGATCTACCTGCTCGTGTGGTCGATCCCGGGCAACCCGTTCGCCGGCATGTGCGGCGAGCGTCCGTGCCCGGACTCGTTCATCGCGGCGATGACCGACAAGTACAACCTCAACGACAACATCGTCGTCCAGTACTTCAAGTACATGGGCAACCTCCTCACCGGCGACTTCGGCGAGACGTTCTCCGGTCTCGACGTCGGCGAGCTGATCGGCCTGCGCTACCCCGTGTCCGTGCGGCTCGCGCTCGTGGCGGTGGCCATCGAGGCCGTCATCGGTCTCGTCGCCGGCATCCTCACCGGGCTGCGCGGCCGGGGCTTCCTCGACAACCTGGTGCTGGTCTCGACGCTGTTCCTGATCGCCATCCCGACCTTCGTCACCGGCTTCGTGATCCAGATCCTGCTCGGCTTCCAATGGGAGATCATGACGCCGACGGTGTCGTCGGAGGCCACCTGGGGTGAGCTGATCATCCCGGGCTTCGTGCTCGGCAGCCTGTCCATGGCCTACGTGTCGAGGCTGACCAGGACCTCGATCGCGGAGAACAAGCACTCCGACTACATCCGCACCGCGCTCGCGAAGGGACAGCCGCAGCGGCGGATCGTGTGGGTGCACATGCTGCGCAACTCGGTGATCCCGGTGCTCACGTTCCTCGGCACCGACATCGGTGGCCTCATGGGCGGGGCCATCGTCACCGAGGGCATCTTCAGCATCAACGGCGTCGGCCAGCTCGTCTACGACGGCATCCTGTCCAAGGAGGGCGTGGTGGTGACCGGCGTGGTCGTGCTGCTGGTGATCGTCTTCCTGGTGGTGAACCTGATCGTCGACCTGCTCTACGCCGTACTCGACCCGAGGATCCGCTATGACTGACCCGACGGCGGCGGTGACGGGCGCCGCGACCCGGACCGCAGAGTCCTATGTGGAAGGTGCGGAACACGCCACGCCGACCGAGCAGGGCAAGTCGCGCAGCCTCTGGTCGGACGCGTGGCGCGACCTGCGCCGCCGGCCGCTGTTCGTCATCGCCGGCGTGGTGATCCTCCTGCTGGTGGTCGTCGCGATCTTCCCGTCGCTGTTCACCTCGGCCGACCCGAACCTGAAGAACCTGACGCTGTCCAGGGACACTCCCTCCGGCGACGCCTGGTTCGGCTACGACCTGCAGGGCCGGGACATCTACGCGCGGGTCGTCTACGGCACCCGGTGGTCGTTGCTGGTCGGGGTCGCGGCGGCGCTGCTGACCGTGCTCATCGGTGGCGTGCTCGGCATCCTCGCCGGGTTCTACGGCGGCTGGCTCGACGGCCTGCTGTCGCGGCTCGGCGAGGTCTTCTTCGGCCTGCCGTTCATCCTCGGCGCGATCGTGATCCTGAGCGTGTTCCGCAACGCCGGGGTGACCGGCGCGGTGCCGATCGTCGGCGTGGTGGTGCTCTCGCTCGGCGTGCTGTCCTGGCCGGTCGCGATGCGGATCATGCGGTCCGCGGCCATCGCGGCCAAGCAACAGGACTACGTCAAGGCCGCGCGGGCGCTCGGTGCTCGGCCGGCCCGGATCATCTTCAAGCACCTGCTGCCCAACTGCCTCGCGCCGGTGCTGGTGTACGCCACGATCGCGCTCGGCGCGTTCATCGGCGCCGAGGCCACCCTGTCGTTCCTCGGCATCGGCCTGCGCGACCCGGCCGTGTCGTGGGGCGTGATGATCTCCGACTCGCGCAACTACGTGCGGGTCGCACCACACATGTTGCTGTTCCCCGCCGGATTCCTGACCGTGACCGTGCTCGCCTTCGTGATGCTGGGCGACGCGGTGCGGGAGGCACTGGACCCGAAGCTGAGGTGAGGATGTCCGACGTAGCCGTGGATTTCGGTCCGGGTTTCGATGGAGGCGCCGGGGCCGTGCCCGAACCGCTGTTGCTCGAGGTGGACGACCTGTTCGTCGAGTTCCACACCCGCGACGGGGTGGCCAACGTGCTCAACGGGGTCTCCTATCACGTCGACGCGGGCGAGACGCTGGCCGTGCTCGGCGAGTCCGGGTCCGGCAAGAGCGTCACCGCGCAGGCGGTCATGGGCATCCTCGACACGCCGCCCGCGGTGGTCACCGGCGGGCAGGTCCGCTTCCGCGGCGAGAACCTCCTTTCGGCCACCGCCGAGCGGCGCACCGAGGTCCGCGCCGAGGGCATCGCGATGGTCTTCCAGGACGCGCTGTCCGCGTTGAACCCGGTGTTCACCGTGGGCTTCCAGATCGAGGAGCAGCTGCGGGTGCGGCTGGGCATGACCCGCAAGGAGGCCCGGGTTCGGGCGGTCGAGCTGCTCGACATCGTGCGGATCCCGAACGCCAGGCGGCGGGTGCGGCAGTACCCGCACGAGTTCTCCGGCGGCATGCGCCAGCGAGCGATGATCGCGATGTCGCTGGCGCTGGACCCCGATGTGCTGATCGCCGACGAGCCGACCACCGCGCTCGACGTCACCGTGCAGGCCCAGATCATGGACCTGCTCGCGGAGATCCAGGCCGAGCGGCGGATGGGGCTGATCCTCATCACCCACGACCTGGGGGTGGTCGCCGAGGTGGCCGACCGGATCGCGGTGATGTACGCGGGCCGGATCGTGGAGCACGCCGACGCGGTGTCGCTCTACCGGATGCCGGGGCACCCCTACACCGCCGCGCTGATGGAGTCACTGCCCCGGTTGGACCTCAAGGGCACCCAGCTGAACACGATCAAGGGCCTGCCGCCGAGTTTGCTCTCGATTCCGCCCGGTTGCCCCTTCCATCCGAGGTGTCCGAAGGCGCAGGATCTCTGCCGGGTGGACGTGCCAGAGGACCACCGCCTCGGGCTCGGCCGGACGAGCAAGTGCCATTTCGCGGAGGAGCTGGTGCAGCGTGTCTGAGCAGACGCTCCCCGACCCGGCTCCCGCCGAGCCCGCCCGCGAGCCCATCCTCGAGGTCCGCGACCTGGTCAAGCACTTCCCGGTGCGGGTCGGCGTGCTGTTCAAGCACACGATCGGCCAGGTGCGGGCGGTCGACGGCGTCTCCTTCGACCTCTACCGGGGCGAGACGCTCGGGGTGGTCGGCGAGTCCGGCTGCGGCAAGTCGACCCTCGCCCAGGTGCTGATGCGCCTCGAGCCGCCCACCAGCGGCAACGCGAGCTACGAGGGACGGGACATCTTCCGGATGCGCGGCTCGGAGCTGCGGAAGCTGCGCCGGAGCATCCAGATCGTGCTGCAGGACCCGTACACGTCGCTCAACCCGCGCATGACGGTGGGCGACATCATCGGCGAGCCGTTTGAAATTCACCCGGAAGTGGCGCCGAAAGGGTCACGGGCGGCCAAGGTTCGCGAGCTCCTGGACGTGGTCGGGCTCAACCCGGAGCACCTCAACCGCTACCCCCACCAGTTCTCCGGCGGGCAGCGCCAGCGCATCGGGATCGCCCGCGCGCTGGCCCTGCGCCCGGACGTCATCATCTGCGACGAGCCGGTGTCCGCACTGGACGTCTCGATCCAGGCGCAGGTGATGAACCTGTTGGGAGAGCTGCAGTCCGAGTTCGGTCTGTCCTATGTGTTCATCGCGCACGACCTGTCCGTGGTGCGCCACCTTTCCGACCGCGTCGCGGTGATGTACCTCGGCAAGATCGTCGAGGTCG
Organism: Actinophytocola sp.; assembly: GCF_009379765.1. GTDB lineage: Bacteria > Actinomycetota > Actinomycetes > Mycobacteriales > Pseudonocardiaceae > Actinophytocola. The sequence continues at coordinate 15,916 of NZ_WHTD01000081.1, forward strand.
GCAGCGAGGAACAGATCTACTCACACCCCATGCATCCCTACACCCAGGCGTTGCTGTCGGCGGTTCCGGTGGCCGATCCCACCGTGCGCGGACAGCGACAGGTCATCCGCCTGGAGGGTGACGTGCCGAGCCCGGTCGATCCGCCGTCCGGGTGTCGGTTCCGCACCAGGTGTTGGAAGGCGCAGGAGATCTGCGCCGAGGAGGAACCCGAGCTGGTCGTGCGCGGTGGGGGGCATCCCAGCGCGTGCCACTTCGCTGAGGAAAGATCAGTCGTGCCCTGACAAAGGGCGGTCGGGGCGGTGTTAGTCGAGCGAGGAGGAACTGCGTGAAACGCAAGACAATGCTGGCATTGCTGGCCGCACCGGTGTTCGCCGCGGTAACGGTCGTGTCGATGCCCGTTGCCGCCGCGCAGCCGGACCTGTCCGGCAAGACGGTCGAGTACAGCGTGCTCGCCCGGGACGGCGTCGCCGTCGGCAAGGCGGAGGCCGCGATCAAGGCCGCGGGCGGCAAGGTCGTCCGCAGCAACGCAGCCGTGGGGCTGGTCACCGCGACCGCCCCGGAGAACGGCTTCACCCAGCGGCTCGCCGGCTCCGGTGCCGTGCTGCTGACCAGCCGCAGCAGGGTCATCGGCGAGACGCCGGACCGCAGCGCCGACAAGCGCGTGGCGAAGGAGGCCAAGGAGCAGGGTGCCAAGGCCGCGGACCGGGCCAAGGCCAAGCCCAAGGCCGGGATGGACCCGCTGGACGGCCAGCTGTGGGGCCTCACCGCGGTCCGCTCGAACCTGTCGCGCACCGTCCAGCCGGGTGACAAGCGGGTGAAGGTCGGCGTGCTCGACACCGGTGTGGACGGCAGCCACCCGGACATCGCGCCGAACTTCGACGCGGCGCTGTCGCGCAACTTCACCCATGACATCCCCACGGACGAGACCGGCGCCGTCGTCGACGGACCGTGCGAGTTCCGTGGCTGCGTCGACCCGGCGAACTGGGACGACGGCGGGCACGGCACGCACGTCGCCGGCACCATCGCCGCGGCCGCCAACGGCTTCGGCGTCTCCGGCGTCGCGCCGAACGTGTCGATCGTGAACATCCGCGGCGGCCAGGACTCCGGGTTCTTCTTCCTGCAGCCGGTCGTCGACGCGCTCACCTATGCCGGTGACGCGGGCATCGACGTGGTGAACATGTCCTTCTTCGTCGACCCGTGGCGCTACAACTGCCTGGACAACCCGGCCGACACGGCCGAGCAGCAGGCCCAGCAGCGCACCGTGATCACCGCGATCAACCGCGCGATGAACTACGCGCACCGCAAGGGTGTCACCCAGATCGTGTCGCTCGGCAACGGGCACGAGGACACCGGTGCGCCGCAGCCGGACACCAGCAGCCCCAACTTCCCGGCCGGCAGCACGCACGACCGCGTGATCGACAACGCCACCTGCACGTCGATGCCGGTGGACGGTGCGCACGCGATCACCGTCTCCGCCTATGGTCCCTCGCAGGCGAAGGCCGACTACTCGAGCTACGGCACCGAGCTGACGTCGGTGTCCGCGCCGGGCGGCTACTTCCGCGACTTCTTCGGCACGCCGTGGTTCCGCACCAACGAGAACCAGATCCTCTCGACGTACCCCAAGAACGTGGGGGTCGCCGAGGGCGCCATCGACGCCGACGGCAACGTGACGCCGGACGGTGCGGCGTTCGGGGTGCAGAAGGCGTGCAAGGCCAACGGGGTCTGCGGGTACTACCAGTTCCTGCAGGGCACCTCGATGGCCTCGCCGCACGCGTCCGGCGTCTCCGCGCTGATCGTCAGCGAGTACGGCAAGTACCGGGGCAACAAGGTCACGATGAAGCCGGACAAGGTGCGCGCCGTGCTCGAGGGCACCGCGTTCGCGATCCCGTGCCCGGTGCCGCGGACCGTCGACTACCTCGACGAGGGTCGCGACGACACCTTCACCGCGACGTGTGAGGGTGGTCTGGAGTACAACGGCTTCTACGGCAACGGATCCGTGGACGCTTGGGCGGCCGTCACGCAGGGCGGCCGGTACGCACACTAGTTTCCATCCCTGACAGGAGCGCCCCGGGCCGGCCGGCCCGGGGCACTCCCTTGTGCACACTGTGGACAGTCACCGTGGACAGTCACCGTGGACAATGCGCACCGGGGTCAGCCGGCCTTGGTCCAACCGCGGGCGGTATCGCCCTCGTCGCTCGGACCCGACGAGGCGCGGAGGCCGCCCCGTACCCGCTCGCGACGCGATGTGTGCCGGTGCTCAGGTACCTACTTGCAGCCCCCGCAGCAGCCGCAGCCGGGCCCCGAACAGTTCGTGCATCCGCACCCGCAGCCACGCATGGTTACCTCCTACCGTTCGGAACACTCCGTGCGGGTGACATTACTCGCGGTGGCGGGCCTCCGGGTAGCACCATAGGGGTGTACTTGCAGGTCACGAAGGAGGTACGGACATGTCCGGCACCCCTGCGCACGGCACCCTCTCCGGCTACGTGAACGACGACTGCCGGTGGACCTACTCCGTTTTCGACGCCAACACCGGCGAGTGGCGGGACGTGGGAGACCAGCGACACGAGGCCCTCCAGTTCGCCGCGTCCCTACCGGAGCCGCGACGTCCCGCGGAGTAGCTCACCGAAGACCCGGATACCGCAACGGCCCTCAGCCGGGTAGCCGAGGGCCATGCCTGCCATTTCCGGAAGCCGGTGTTCCACGTGCCGCGCCGGGTCAGCGGTTGGAGGCGTCCGCGATGAAATCGGCCAGGTCCTTCGACTGCTGGATTCGCGACGGCTCGTGCACGTACATCATGTGGCCCGCCTCGTAATAGGCGCTCGAGACGTTTTCGCGCAGTTCCTCCGGAATGTTCAGATGCGCCAGCACGTGCTCGGAGGCGAAGTACGGGGTCGCGCCGTCGAGGTAGCCGAAGGCCACGTGCACCTTCAGGTGCTGGTTCGCACGCATCGCGGACGCGAGCTTGTCCGTGACCGTCACGTGGGCGTTCTCGAACTCCTTGTAGGACCACGAGTCGATCACGCCGTCACCGATCACCTCGTACGGCAGGTCGTTCGGGTAGTCCAGCTCGGCGCGCAGGTAGTGGTTCAGCGCCGCCGTGTACGAGCCCATCACCGCCGATATCGACGGGTCGGCGTCCATGAGCTCGCGGCCGTAGTCCGGCGCCCAGCCGGTGAACCGCGAGTCGAGCCGGCCGACCACCAAACGCTTGTGCCGCAACAGCTCCGCGAAGAACCGGCCGTGCTCGACGCGCAGGTCGACCCGGTCGACGTAGTCCTCCGACAGCCCGGTGAGCGCCGCGATCCTCGCCACCGTCGCCGCTCGTTCCTCAGTGGACAGACGGCTGCCCTGCGCGAGCGCCCACGGGTAGTCGCGCGAGGCGAACTCCTCCGCCTCGGACAGCACCTCCTCGAGCGGCCGGTCGCCGAGCAGGCCGTGGTAGTGCCCGATCGCCGCGTAGGTCGGCAGGAACAGCGCGTACGGCAGGTCGTTGCCCACGGAGAAGTCGAGCGACGCGAAGTCGAGCACCGCGGAGATCAGCATCAGCCCGTTGAGGTACATGCCGTACCGGTTCTGCAGGTGATGCGCCAGCCCGCCGGCCCGCATGGTCCCGTACGACTCGCCGGCGAGGAACTTCGGCGACATCCACCGGCCGTTGCGGGACGTCCACAGCCGGATGACCTCGGCGACGGACTCGATGTCGCCCTGGAAGCCGTGGTAGTCGCCGGGCTTCTCGCCCTTCACCGCGCGCGAGTAGCCGGTGGAGACCGGGTCGATGAACACGAGGTCGCTGTGCTGCAGGAGCGTCTCGGTGTTGTCGACCAGCCCGTACGGCGGCGCCGCGAGGTCGCCAACGTCACCGGAGACGACCCGGCGCGGGCCGAGCAGCCCGAGGTGCAGCCAGACGCTGGACGAGCCGGGGCCGCCGTTGAACGCGAAGGTGACCGGGCGCTTGGCCGGGTCGGCGCCGTCCAGGGTGTACGCGGTGAGGAACACCTCGGCCTTGGGCAGGTACCCGTCGAACTTGCCGTCGGTGACGATCTCCTTGCGCAGCACGATGCGCCCGGCGGTGGCGGTGTAGTTCAGCTTGCGGCGTTTGACGGTGAGCGAGTGCGAGCTGGTGACGAGGTCGTCGGTCGGCTCGGCCGGCCTTTCCTCGGTGGTGGACCCGGATGCCTCGTCTGACGTCGCCATGATCCGCACCCTACGTGCCGGGCTCACTCGGGTGCCAAGCAGAATCGGGGTGTGTCCGACCTGGCCTCGCTCGACCAGCAGGTGACCGAGTGCCGCGCGTGCCCGCGGCTGGTGGCCTGGCGGGAGGAGGTGGCCAGGGTCAAGCGCGCGTCGTTCGCCGACCAGACGTACTGGGGCCGCCCGGTCCCCGGGTTCGGCCCGCCCGACGCACCGCTCGCGATCGTCGGCCTGGCCCCGGCCGCCCACGGCGCAAACCGCACCGGCCGCATGTTCACCGGCGACCGTTCCGGCGATGTCCTGTATGCCGCGTTGCACGCGGTGGGCCTCGCATCCCAGCCAACGTCGACCCACATCGGCGACGGCCTGGAGCTGTACGGCGTCCGGGTCACCGCGCCGGTCCGCTGCGCGCCGCCGGCGAACAAGCCGACCCCCGCCGAACGCGACAACTGCCGCCCGTGGCTTGCGCGTGAGCTCGAACTGCTGCCGGTGCGCGCGATCGTGGTGCTCGGCGCGTTCGGCTGGCAGGCGCTGCTGCCGGTGCTGTCCTCGGCCGGCTGGCAGGTCCCGGTGCCCCGCCCGAGGTTCGGTCACGCCGTGGAGGTGGAGCTCGCGGGACCGCGGCCGCTGCACGTGCTGGGCTGCTACCACGTGAGCCAGCAGAACACCTTCACCGGCAAGCTCACCCCGGCGATGGTCGAGGCGGTCCTGACCCGCGCGAAGGACCTGGCCGGGCTGTGAGCCCCGCCGGCCGCGAACCAGCGGAGCCGGTCGAGGCCTGGTTCGAAATCATTGAGCGCTCGGTCACCGCGCGGGTACTCTCGGACGTAGCGCAGGCCCGCCGCGCGGAGGGGGTCGACTCGGACAACTCCTGGCGGGCACAGGGAATCCATTGTGGGCGCACTTCTCCTGCTCGTCATCCTCGTTTGGACGTTCGGCCTCGGGTGGGTCGTGCTCGGCAGGCTGCTTTCCGTTCCGGAACGGAAAGCCATGGTCAGGGTCCGGGTGCTGCCGTGGCCGTGGGTCGAGATCAGCGTCGGCGGTGAATGCACATGCGACGCACACCGGGGCCGCGGCTAGATATCGACTGGATAAACGTCCGCCTTTCCCTTGGTCCGTGAGGCATGCTGCGGGGGATGAGGAGCTCCCGGGTCGCCGTTCTGTGCACGGTCGCCGCCTTGCTCCTGTTCGCGGTCGTCGCCGCGCGGGGGAAGTCGGCCGTGCCCGGCAGCCTGCGGGACGTTCCGTTGGAGCGGGGCGTCGGCGACACCCCTCCGCTGCACGGCGCACCGACCGACGAGAACGCGTTCAAGGTCGACGTCGTCGACAGGGCCGAGGTGGTCCAGACCTTCATGACCGTCATCGCGATGATCCTGCTGCTCATCGCGTTCTCGCTGCTGGTCCGGCATCTCCGCCGGCTCCAGCGGCGCAAGCGCCGCCTGGGCGTCGGCGTTGAGGCCGACGAGGAGATCGGCGCGCTCGAGGTCACGATGCCGATGCGGCTGCGCCGCGCGGCCGAGAGTGCCCGCACCGAGCTCGCCGGCAGGCGGGGCGGCCCACCGGGCGACGCGGTCATCGCCGCGTGGCTGCGGCTCGAGGAGGCCACCGCGCACGAAGGCGCCGGCCGCGAGCCGCACCAGACCGCCACCGAGTTCACCGCCGCGCTGCTCGCCCGCCACATCACCCGCGAGCCCGCCCTCGACGACCTCCGCGAGCTCTACCAGCGGGCCCGCTTCGGCCCGCCCGGCCAGGTCGGCGACGCCGAGGCCGACGCCGCCCTCGCCGCGCTCGACCGGATCCTGGCCGCGCTCGCGAACGGTGCGGCGCACGCCGAAAGCGAAGAGGCCGCCAGCGCCGCGGAGCCGGTCGGGTGAGCGTCGTGCGCGCCGCTCTGCTCGCCGTCCTCACCGCCGTGGTGGTGGCGGTGGTGGTCGTCGTCGCCATGGGCACCCCGGTCTCGTGGGCGATCGTCATCTCGCTGCCCGCCGGCGCCGCGGTGCTGCTCGCGGGCCTGTTCTCCGGCGCGTTCGACGCCGACTGGACACCCGAGCCCGACCGGCCGTCGTCCAGTGTCTGCCTGCACGCGACCTCCCTCACCGAGCGGTTGAGCCAGGCCGCCGCCGACCCCTACCGGTTCACCTCGCGGGTCCAGCCGCGGTTGCGCAGGCTCGCGGTCACCACCCTTCGCCGCGACCCCGACACCGCGGACATCGCCGACCTGCACGACCCGCGGGCCCGTGCGCGGCTCGGCGACGACCTGCACCGGCTGCTCACCGCCCACGACGCCAGTCTGCCCAAGCCGAACGAGTTCGCCGCGCTGGTGCGGCGCCTGGAGGAACTATGAGCTCGCCGTCCACAGTGGACAAGGAGCCGGACAGCGTGCCCTCGCCGGAGACCATCCGGACCGAGTCGGTCGCGGTGCTCGACGCGGTCGCCTCGGTGGTCGTCGGCCGGCAGCGCACGGTCCGGCTCGCGCTCGCCGCCGTGCTGGCCGGCGGGCACGTGATGTTCGAGGACGTCCCCGGGCTCGGCAAGACCCTGATGGCGCACAGCCTCGCCCAGGCGGTGGGTCTGGACTTCCGGCGCATCCAGTGCACCCCCGACCTGCAGCCGGCCGACGTGACCGGCTCGTTCATCTACGACCCCGCCGAGCGCGACTTCAGCTTCCGGCAGGGTCCGGTGTTCGCCGGCATGCTGCTCGCCGACGAGATCAACCGCACGCCGCCCAAGACGCAGGCCGCGCTGCTCGAGGCCATGCAGGAACGCCAGGTGACCGTCGAGGGCCGCACGTTCCCGCTGCCCAAGCCGTTCCACGTGCTCGCCACCGCCAACCCGATCGAGTACGAGGGCACCTACCCGCTGCCCGAGGCCCAGCTCGACCGGTTCCTGCTGCGCCTGGACGTCGGCTACCCGCCGCCCGATGAGGAGGCCGAGGTGCTCCGCCGCCGGATCGCCCGGCAGCGCGAGGCCGTGGTGCTCGACCCGGTGATCGCGGCGACCCGGCTCGCCGCGCTGCAGGCCGGCCTCGAGCGGGTCGCGGTGGACGACGACGTGCTGCGCTACTGCGTCGACCTCGCCAACGCCACCCGCGGCCACCGGTCCGTCGAGGTCGGCGCGTCACCGCGTGGCTCGCAGGCGTTGCTCCTGGTCGCGCGGGCCCTCGCGGTGCTGTCCGGCCGCGACTTCGTGCTGCCGGAGGACGTCAAGGAGTGCGCGGTCCCCGCGCTCGCGCACCGGATGACGCTGCGGGCCGAGACGTGGAGCTCGGGCACCACCGGTGAGCAGGTCGTCAACGAGCTGCTCGGCGCGGTGCCCACGCCGAGCACCACCCGGTCCCGGCGCTGATGTCCTTCGAGCAGGTGGTAGCCACGTACGAGACCCGGCAGCGGGGCCTCGGCCGCCGGGCGCGCCGCTGGTTCCTCGGCCGGCGGGAGGTGCGCTCGCACGGTTGGCGGCGGACCGACGCGCTGCTGCGGGCGGTCGCGTGCGGCTTCGGTCTGGCCGTCGCGGGCGTCGCGCTGCACCGGTTGGAGCTGCTGCTCGTGGGTCTGCCGCTGCTGGTCAGCATGATGCTCGTGAGCCCGCCGACCGGGCGCCCCAAGGTGCGCGAGGTCAAGCTCGCGGACACCGTCGAGGCCGACCTGCGCAGCCGGGTGACCGTGTCGATGGAGCCGGGGGAGGGCGCCGCGATCGCGGCGCTGCGGATGCCGGTCGCGTCCCGGTCCGGGGTCGGGCCGGTGCACCTGCTGCCGGCGGTCACCGGCGAGGTGCACGCGGTCATCCGGTGGAACACCTGGGGTCTGTCCAACTACCTGCGGCCGGACCACCTGATGGCGAGCCACGACGGGCTGTACGTGCTGGGCCCGGTCGTCGGGCGGACCACGAACCACACCGTGCTGCCGCCGATCGACCCGCTGCGTGCGGCGCCGCTGCCGCCCAGGGCCGCCGGCCTGGTCGGCGCGCACCGCTCGGCCCGCCCGGGCGACGGCATGGAGCTGCGCGACATCCGGCCGTTCCAGTCCGGTGACCGGCTGCGCCGGGTGGACTGGCGGGTGTCTCTGCGTGCCGCGGCCGCCAGTGGCGGCGAGCTGGTGCCGGGCACGCTGCACGTCCGCGAGCGGCACGCCGAGGCCGATGCCGACCTGCTGCTTGCGCTGGACACGACGCTGGACGTCGGCCGGCGGATAGCCGACTGGGCCGAGGTGGAGGTCGGGGCGGCGGCCCGGGTGGGCGGCAGCCTCGACACCGGCGTACGCGCGGTGAGCTCGCTGGCCGCGACGTTCCTTCGCCAGGGCGACCGGGTCGGCCTGATCGACATCGGGCAGCCGCGCGGCGGCGTGTCGGCCGGGTCCGGGCGCCGGCAGCTGCAGCGGATCCGGCACTCGCTCGTGCTCTCGGCGCAGCGAGTCTCCGGCGCCGGCGAGCCGGTGCTGCGCACGGCGCAGGTCCCGCCGGGCGCGACGGTGGTGATCCTGTCCCCGTTCCTCGACGACAAGCTCGTGGAGCTGACCGTGCGGGCCGCGCGTCGGGGCAACCTCGTGATCGCGGTGGACGTGCTGCCGCCGGACCTCGTGCCGGACGAGGAGACGCCCTGGGGCGAGGCCGTGCGCGCCATCGTGGTGGCCGAGCAGCGGGTCCGCCTCGCGGTACTCGGCGAGCACGGCGTCCCGGTGGTGCGCTGGGCCGACGGCACGCTCGGCACCGTGCTCCAGTCGGCGCGGCGCAGGATCCGGGGCCGGCGATGACGGGCCGAGCGGAGGAGGCGCGATGACCACGCAGGCCGTCGACGCGCCCAGGCTCGGTGCCGGGCTCCCCGGCTGGACGCTGCGCGCCTTCGTCGCGCTCAGCGGGGTGGGGGTCGTCCTCATCCCGTCCACCGAAGGGGCCATGTGGGGCGCGCTGTTCATCCTCGGGCCGGCGATCCTCGCCTCCGTCTACGCGCCCGCCTCGCCGGTTCCCTCGGCCGTCGTCGTCGGCGCGGCCGTCCTGCTCGCCCTCACCGGGGACGACCCGCTGCGACCCGCGGTGCTGGCGATGATCCCGGTCGTCCACCTGTTCCACGTCAGCTGCGGGCTCGCCGGCGTGCTCCCGGTGACCGGCCGTGTGCATCTGCGTGCGCTGCGCAAGACCGCCGTCCGGTTCGTACTGGTGCAGGCCATCGTCTTCGCCCTCGTCGGGGTGGCGGCGCTGCTGCCGGTGCGGCAGACCCCCGCCGTGCTCGAGGTCACCGCGCTCCTCGGCCTCACCGCGATCGCGCTGGTCATCCTGGTCTGGCACCGGCAGCGCCGCGACCACGCTCACACCGGTGGCGACGGGCGTGGCAACGGTAAAGATGTCACCATGGACTCATGGGGCGAGGGAAATCCGCACCGACCCGGGTCTTGATTCTCGGCGGCGGGTATGTCGGGCTGTACACGGCCTTGGGCCTGCAGCGGAAGCTGCGTGGCAACGAGGCCTCCGTCACGGTCGTCGACCCGCAGCCGCACATGACCTACCAGCCGTTCCTCCCCGAGGCGGCGGCCGGCGCGATCGAGCCGCGGCACGTGGTCGTGCCGCTGCGTCGCGCGCTCAAGCGCTGCCACGTGCTCACCGCGCGCGTCACCAAGATCGAGCACGGCGCGAAGAAGGTCACGATCGAGGCGCCGGACGGCCATCTCGATGAGCTCGAGTACGACGTGCTCGTCGTCGCGCTCGGGTCGGTCGCGCGATGCCCATCCCCGGGCTCGCCGAGCAGGGCATCGCGTTCAAGACCATCGGCGAGGCCATCTACCTGCGCAACCACGTGATGTCCAAACTGGACGCGGCGAGCAGCACAGTGGACCCCGACCTGCGCCGCAAGCTCCTCACGTTCACCTTCGTCGGCGGCGGGTTCGCCGGCATCGAGGCGCTCGCCGAGCTCGAGGACATGGCCCGCTACGCCACCCGCTACTACGAGAACATCGAGCCGACCGATCTGCGCTGGGTGCTCGTCGAGGCCGCGGGCCGGATCCTGCCCGAGGTGCGGGAGAGCCTCGGCGTGTACACGGTCCTGCAGCTCGAGCGCCGCGGCATCGAGGTCTATCTGTCCACTCTGGCCAAGTCGTTCGAGAACGGGCACGTGATGCTCTCCGACGGCACCGAGTTCGACAGCGACACCATCGTGTGGACGGCCGGCGTCAAGGCCAACCCGGTGCTCGCCGGCTCCGACCTGCCGCTCGACGACCGCGGCCGGCTGCGCGCCACCGCCACGTTGCGGGTGGACGGTGTGCCCGACGTGTGGACGGCCGGTGACAACGCCGCCGTGCCCGACCTGTCGCGCACCGACGAGGACCCGGACGCGCTGTGCGCGCCCAACGCCCAGCACGCGGTGCGCCAGGCCAACCTGCTGGCCAGGAACGTCATCGCCGTGCTCCGCGACCACGAGCCCAAGCAGTACTTCCACAAGAACGTCGGTTCGGTCGCGAGCCTCGGCCTCCACAAGGGTGTCGCGGACGTCTACAACGTCAAGGCCAAGGGCTTCATCGCCTGGGCCATGCACCGCGGCTACCACGTCGCGCGGGTGCCCACGTTCAACCGGAAATTCCGCGTAGTAGCCGACTGGTTACTGAGTGGACTGTTACGGCGCGAGGTCATCTCGATGGGTCAGATCAACAATCCGCGGGCCGACTTCGACCGCGTGGCCCAAGGCTGAGTCGCGCCATTTCCCGCACCTGGTCGGCGTTGCGCCGGTAGCCTTACCGAGCCCTGCCGGAGTAGGTCCAAAAGGCGTATCCCGGGTTGGGCCAGCGGACCCAAGTTCTGAAAAACCCGTCCGTAGCCTGGTGATCACGTCCTAGGCTGCGCCTGCCCCCGTAGCCCAACTGGCAGAGGCAGCCCCCTTAAAAGGGGTGGAGTGCCGGTTCGAATCCGGTCGGGGGCACAGCGATCCGGCAAATTCTCTCGCCTTCGCTCCGCGACTGTTAGCAATTGATTTGACACTCAGCGTGGCGCGATTTCTGGCGCTCATTTTCACCAGCTGTTCAACCGACCCGTCGCGACCTGACCCGGCGCCGGGGTTGACAGCGTGCGCCCGTGAGGTACGTTGAACCTGTCGGTTAATTAACTAGGTGGTTGAGTACATGAGCGTTGATCAGCTGAGCAGCACCTTCGCGGCGCTGGCCGACCCGACCCGCCGCGCGATCCTGGCCCGGCTGACCACGGGAGAGGCCACGGTCACCGAGCTGGCCGAGCCGTTCGATGTCAGCCTGCCGGCCATCTCCAAGCACCTGAAGGTGCTCGAGCGCGCCGGCCTGATCGCTCGCGGTCGCTCCGCGCAGTGGCGGCCGTGCCGGCTGGAGGCGGCGCCGTTGCGAGACGCCAACGACTGGCTGGAGCGCTACCGGCAGTTCTGGGAGGCGGCTTCGACCGCCTCGACGAGCACCTGCGGGAGCTCCAGAAGGAGACCAGGCGACAGGAGGAGCAGAAGGATGTCGACGATGAGTGACACCGCCACCGAGCGGGAGCTCGTGATCACGAGGGTCTTCGACGCCCCGCGCGAGCTCGTGTTCGAGTGCTGGACCGACCCGAACCACCTGGCGAGGTGGTGGGGCCCGAGCGGCTTCACCGCGCCGTCGGTCACGGTGAACGGCACCGAGGGCGGCGCGTGGCGGACCTGCATCCGCAACGAGGAGGGCGTCGAGTACTGGTCCAGCGGCGTCTACCTGGAGATCCGCCCGCCGGAACGGCTGGTGTTCAGCTTCACGTGGGACCCGGTGGCGGACCAGCCGGTCGAGGACACGCTCGTCACCGTGACCTTCGCCGACCGCGACGGCAAGACCGAGATGGCCTTCCACCAGTCGGGCTTCGACACCGTCGAGTCGCGGGACGGCCACGAGAGCGGCTGGCGCGAGTGCTTCGCCGACCTGGCCGCCTATGTCGCCGGGGGTGCCCGGTGACCGAGTCGTTGCACCAGGGCGACCTCGGTCTGCTGGAGACCGACGTCGCGCGGAAGCTGCTGACCGAGCTGATCACCGCCCGGATCGCGTACATCGCGTTGGACGGCACGCCGCGGGTGGTGCCGATCAACTTCCACTGGACCGGCGAGGAGGTCGTGATGGGCGGGTTCGCCACGTCGGCCAAGTCCGCGCGCTGCGGGCCAACCCGGCCGTCGCGATCACGATCGACACGCCGGAGCCGCCGCCGCGGGTGTTGATGATCCACGGCACCGCGGAGGTCTCCGAGACCGGCGAGGTGGTGCCGGAGTACGAGGCGGTGATGCGCCGGACGATGCCGGCCGAGCAGGCCGACGCGTACTTCGGCGAGCTGCGCCGCCGCGGCACCCGCATGGAGCGCATCGCGGTGCGGCCGGCCTGGGTGGGCGTGGTCGACTTCGAGACCCGCTTCCCCGGCCCGATGCCGGAATGGCTTCGATCCTGAAGGGAGATCCGACGATGACGACGTTGCCCGAGGCCGTCTCCGCGCAGGAGTGGCAGGCCGCGCGGGACGAGCTGCTGGTGAAGGAGAAGGCCGCGACGCGGGCGCTGGACGCGCTCAGCGCGGAGCGCCGCCGGCTCCCGATGGTCGAGCTCCGCCCGGACCACGAGTTCGAGGGCCCGTCCGGCCCGCTGTCGCTGCTGGACCTGTTCGACGGCCGCCGCCAGCTGATCGTCTACCACTTCATGATGTTCGCGGGCGACGACCACCGGTGTCCCGGCTGCTCGATGATGGTGGACGGGCTCGGCGACCTCGGGCACCTGAACGCGCGGGACACCACGCTGGTGCTGACCTCGCCCGCGCCCCAGTCGCAGCTCCGGCCGTACCGGGAGCGGATGGGCTGGACGGTGCCGTGGTTCACCGCCACCACCGAGTTCACCGAGGAGTGCGGTGCCGGCCGCGGGTTCGGGATCAGCGTGTTCCTGCGCGACGGCGCGTCGGTGTACCGGACGTACTTCACCACCGGCCGCGGCGGCGACCTGCCCAACACCACGCTGCGCTGGCTGGACCTCACGCCGCTCGGCCGCCAGGAGGCATGGGAGGAGGCCGGCCGCGGGGACAGCGCGCCGAGCAGTTGGTGGCGGCTGCACGACGAGTACTGAGTTTATATGTAAATCGCGGTAACATGCTCAGTCATGACGAGGCAGCCCATCGAGGTCGCGTTCGAACGCCGGGGAACCGGCAGCCCACTGGTGCTGCTGCACGGCATCGGGCACAGGTGGCAGGCGTGGGAGCCGGTACTGGACACGCTGGCCGCGGCGCACGACGTGATCGCGGTCGACCTGCCGGGGTTCGGGAGATCGCCGCTGCTCCCCGAGGGGCGCGGCTACGACATGCCGAGCGCTGTGCAGGCGTGCGCGGACATCTTCGAGGACCTGGGCCTGTCCCGGCCGCACGTGGCGGGCAACTCGCTGGGCGGGGTGCTCGGCCTGGAGCTCGCCTCGCGTGGCCTCGTGTCCTCGGCGACCGCGCTGGCACCGGCCGGGTTCTGGACGCCGCGGGACCGGGCGTGGGCGCTGTCGGTGCTGCGGATGATCCGCACGACCGGCCGGCTCCCGCTGGGATCCGCGCTGCGGTGGCGGTACGTCCGCACGGTCGCCGGCGGGCTGCTCTACGGGCACCCGTCGCGGATGACGGCGGAGATCATGCTGGCCGACCTGCGGTCGATGGTCGGCGCGCCGGCGTTCGACCTGGTGGCGGCGGCCGGGCGGGGCTACGCGTTCGCCGCGCCGCAGCCGTCGGTGCCGGTGACGGTCGCGTGGGGGACACGGGACCGGATCCTGTGGCCGCGGCAGGCGCGGCGGGCGGCGGAGCTGCTGCCGCGGGCCAGGCATGCGTGGCTGTACCGGTGCGGCCACGTCCCGATGATCGACGAGCCGGCGCGGGTGTCGGCGTTGATCCTGGAGACGTGCGCCGCGGCCTCCGCCGCGGCCTCCTCCGACGCCGCTTGACCTCCGGTTCGGTCGAGGTTGCAGAATCGCGGGTATGGAAGATCGGCTGCTTGCTTTGCTGAGCGGCACCCGCGATGGGGTGCTGACGACCATCAAGCGCGACGGGCGGCCGCAGCTGTCCAACGTGGGGTTCACCTTCGCCGACGGCGTCATCCGGATCTCGGTGACCGACGGCCGGGCGAAGACCGCGAACCTGCGCCGCGACCCGAGGGCGAGCTTCTACGCGACGGCGAAGAGCTTCCGGTCCTACGCCGTGGCCGAGGGCACGGCCGAGCTGACCCCCGTAGCCGCGGACCCGCACGACGCGACGGTGACGGAGCTGGTCGAGGTGTACCGCGCGATCGCCGGCGAGCACCCCGACTGGGACGAGTACCGCGCCGCGATGGTCAACGACCGCCGCCTGGTGGTCCGCATCCCGGTGACCCGGGTGTACGGCGTGGCCTGAGTCCCCTGCGTCGAACCCGCCGCCGGCCCCGCTGACCTCTGCGGCCGACACCACTGCCGCCGTGGGTCGGGATGGACGTCGTGGGTCAGCGTTTGGCGGGTTGGGTGCGTTTGGCGGGTTGTGGAGCGGGCAGGTCCGAGCGCGTGCCACCATCGATCCCAGCACCACGCACGCCGGCCCCGTGGTCTCACATATCGCAGAGGAACCCAACGTGATCATTTATAACACGCTGACCAGGCGAAAAGAGCAGTTCACGCCGATGGAGCCTGGTGTGGTGCGGATGTTCGTGTGTGGGCCAACCGTCTACGACCTCAGTCACATCGGGCACGCCAAGACCTACACTCAGTTCGACCTGGTTGCCCGTTACCTACGGGCTCGCGGGTACCGGGTGACGTACGCGCAGAACCTCACCGATATCGACGACAGGATCATCCGGCGTGCGGCTGAGCTGGGCATACCGCCGCAGCAACTCGCCAAGGAGAACGAGCAGGCGTACTTGGAGGACATGGCCGCGCTGCACAACACCAGCGTGGACGTCCACGAACGCGCGCTCGACCACATCGACGACATCGTTGTCCAGGTGCAGGCGCTGATCGACCGTGGGCACGCTTACCAACTCGACGACGGCTGGTACTTCGACCTCACAACGTTCCCCCGCTACGGCAAGCTGTCCGGCCGCACCGAGACCCGGCCCGAGGACGCCCTGTCCCGGGTCGACGAGAACGAGCAGAAGCGCAACCCTGGGGACTTCGCGCTCTGGAAGGCCCGCAAGCCGGGCGAGCCGTACTGGGACACCCCGCTCGGGCCGGGGCGTCCCGGCTGGCACATCGAGGACACCGCGATCACCGAGGCGTTGTTCGGTCCGCAGTACGACCTGCACGGTGGCGCAGTCGACCTAATCTTCCCACACCATGAGGCCGAGATCGCGCAGATGGAATCCGCCTCGGGACGGGAACCGCTCGTCCGCTACTGGATGCACACCGGTTTCCTGCGGGTCGGCGGCGACAAGATGTCCAAGAGCACGGGCAACTTCACCACAATCCGCGACGCGTTGGCCGAGACCGACTACCGCACCCTCCGCCACGTCTTCCTGTCCCAGCACTACCGGTCGTCCATGGAACTCGACGAGAACACCCCGGAGCAGGCGCGCGGTGCCCGTCGGCGCGTGGAGAACTTCTGGCGCCTGATCAACGCCGGTCATGACGACCGGGCCACACGGGAGCTTACTGAGCGTGCACGCGACAAGTTCTACGAACGGATGGACGACGATTTCGACACCCCTGGTTCGCTCGTCGCCCTGTTCGACTACATCCGTGAGCACAACCGCAGCGGCCAGCAGCCAGGCAGGGGCGCTAGTGAGTTCCTCAATGAGGTCAACGCCCTGTTCGACACCTTCGACTTCGCCGCCGACCAGGCCGGCTCGGAGGACGCCGCCATCGAAGAACTCCTGAACGAGCGTCGTCGACTTCGCGGCGAGAAGAAGTTCGCTGAGGCGGACTCGATCAGGAACGAGCTAAGAGCGCGTGGCATCACGATCGAGGACACCGCTGCCGGAACCTGCTGGTGGCTGGGCAACTGACTCCCTACCCCGGATGACAACTTGGGCTATCCACAACAGAACCCCTTGTCGTTGCGCAACTCGTTGACCAGGATCTGTGTCGGGAATTGCTTGCTGCGACTACGTCAACGTGCCAGAGTCGCTGGCCAACGCCGTGAATGCCCGAATTTCGGGACACTTGGCGCAGTACTACAACACGGTTACCCGACCAGTGCTTGGTCAACCGACATTGATCTACCGGTACGCGAAAGGGGTAGGCTTCGACGTCCATCACGACGAGGTGACCGATATCGAAGTCAGTCGGGCAAGGCGAATCGGACAGCCAGTAATCGGCGGAGACATCACCGCTCTGCTGTGGCTCCATTGCGGCCGGTTCCGCGCCGAGTAAGGCCGTATTCAAGGAACGCAAGCGGACGAGCCACGGGCTACACCTGTTCCTGACCATCATCACGGCTGGAGCATAGGGCCTGTTCGTGTGGCTTCCCTTGACCATGTGGCACAAGCTCGGTCCACGCCGTAAGACGGTCACCCGCTACCGGTGACACGTGACGCCCGCTGAGACGGGGCCGGGTGCCCCAGCAACTCGGACCCGTGTATGACGGATAGCGACCAAACGCCTACCCACCGGAGGTACATCACATGCCCCTGCAACAGCACGAACGCCCGACCGGCGCGGGCGTGTTCCCGTCGTCGGACCACTTCCCGCTCGGCCGACGATTTGGCGTGGTCGACGCGACACCCGAACCGGCCTCGCCCATGCGCCCGTTCGGGCTCACGTTGGGCACCCGGCCACGTCAGGTCACGCCGTTGAATCCCGCCGACATCGGGTATGACGAGAACGCCCAAGTGGGCTTGATTCGCGACGATGACGGCCAGTTGGTACGGATGGGACGCCACACGGACGGCCAGACCGGCACCGTCACCGACAAGGGCGACGGGCAGAGCACCAACAAGGACAGTGACACCGACCACCGGGAGGACTGATCACGATGGGTGCCGCGCGGTCTGTGCTCGTGCTGACTGATCGTTTCGACCCCACGGCGGACCGGGTGGTGGAGGAGCTGAACAGCCGGGAGACCCCGGTGGTTCGGTGCGATGTGGCCGACTTCCCGGAACGGTTGTCCGTGTCCGCTGAGCTGAACGGCGGGCCGTGGTCAGGGGCCTGGTTGCAGACCGCGCGGCGCTCGGTGAACCTTGCCGAGGTGTCCGGTATCTACTACCGCCGACCGACCGGGTTCGACTTCCACCCGGACCTGTCGGCCGACGAACGCCGGTGGTCTGCCGTTCAGGCGCGGATGGGGTTCGGCGGGCTGTTGGCGGCCGTGGGGCCGTGGCTGAACCATCCGCACCACATCGGATACGCCGAGTACAAACCGACGCAGCTCCGCTCGGCCGTGGCGTGCGGGTTGCAGGTGCCGCGCACGCTGGTCACCAACGACCCGACGCGCGCCCGCGCGTTCGTGACCGACGTGGGCAGTGCGGTGTACAAGCCGTTCGGCGGGCACGGCGTCACCGACACCGAGGGATACCGGCACGTGTTCGCCAACGTGGTCACTCCGGAACAGTGCGACGACCCGAACATTGCCCGAACAATGCACATGTTCCAACAATGGGTGCCGAAATCCTACGAAGTCCGACTAACCGTCGTGGACGGGCAATTTTTCGCCGCACGAATCGACACGGAATCGGCCGTGGCGTATGTCGACTGGCGGGCGGATTACAAGTCGTTGACCTATACGGCCGTGGAGACACCGAACTTCGTTCAGGGTCGTGTCACTGAGCTATTGCGTGAACTGAATTTGCGGTTTGGCGCGTTGGATTTTGTGGTGGCACCCGATGGGGCATGGTGGTTTCTGGAATGTAACCCGAATGGGCAATGGGCGTGGATTGAGGACGAAACTGGAATGCCGATCGCAGCCGCTATCGCGGACGCTTTGGAAGGATACAAGAAACCGTGACCGACGCTGAACCCCTGCCCGCGCTGCGGGCCAAGTTCCTTGACGAACTGGCCGCCAGCGGTGACGTGACGGACCCGGAATGGCTCGCGGCGTTCCGCGACGTACCCCGTGATGCGTTCGTGCCGCATTTCCTCAAACAGACACCAGACCTCGCCGGGTGGCGGCTCGTGCAACGCGGCGACCCGGAATGGTTCGCGGGCGTGCACAGCATGGCTCCACTGATCACACAGTTGGACGGTGACGACGCGCTGACCGACAAGGCGCGGGCAGGGGAGTCGATCAACGGTACGGCTACCTCGTCCAGCAGTCAGCCCACGCTCATGGGGTTGATGCTGCAAGCGCTCGACGTGCGCGACGGGCACCGGGTGTTGGAGATCGGCACCGGCACCGGGTACAACACGGCGTTGTTGTGCCACCGGCTCGGCGCGGCGAACGTGACGAGCGTGGACGTGGACGCCGTGTTGATCGAGCGGGCCGCGCACCGACTCGCCGGGCTCGGCTACGCCGACGCACACGTGTTCGCCGGGGACGGTCGCGAGGGGTGCGCCGAGCGCGGGCCGTATGACCGGATCATCGTCACCGTGGGCGTAGCGCCCGTGCCCGGTGCATGGCTTGACCAGACCCGCGACGGCGGAAGGATGCTCGTTCCGTTGGACCGGCGCAACTGTGGTGGGCTGCTGGCGCTGCTCACCGTGCACGGTGACACCGCGTCGGGTCCGTTCCTGCCCGACTACGGCGGATTCATGCCGATACGCGGCACCCGGCACGACGCGGCACTAGACGCCTTCCGCTCCGTTCAGGACTACCAAGGCACCCACGGGACAACCGACCTGGCGGCCGAGGTCGCGACCGGAAGCAGCCCGTTCGAGTTCTTCGCGGCGCTGCGCGTCGGCGGTTACGACCACATGAGCTTCACCCCGAACGGCGGCGGGCCGACCGAAACGTGGCTAGCCAACGGACACAACTCGTGGGTGTGCCACACCACAACGGACGGCACGCACTCAGTCCGGCAGGGTGGGCCGGTCCGGTTGTGGGACGTGATCGAGGATGCGCGCGGCGAGTGGGAACGACTCGGCGAACCCGTCCGGGAACGGTTCGGGCTGAGCGTTGATCGCGACGGGACGCACACCGTGTGGCTTGACGAACCAACGAGCCCGTACCGGTGGGCACTGGCGTAGGTGCCGGTGCTCGGCTGGCTCGCGGCCGAGCTTGCCGACCGACCACGATCAGCCGGACACGCTCACGCAGAAAGCGGCCGGGGTAGCTTCTCGCCACCCCGGCCGCTTTGGTCTGTCTGTGACCCGTTCAGGCCGTCCTACGCGGCCGGTGCGTCCGTCTTGGCTTGCCCGTCGTGCGGCCGGTGTTCCGCTCGGCCTTGGCGGTTCGGTTGGCCGGGGCCGTGTCGGTGGCCTTGCGGTTGGCCGGACCCCGCTTGCTCGACTTCGGCGCGGCCCGTGACCTTGGCCGGGGCACCCATCGCGGCCCGGCGCACGGACAGCGCGTCCCGAATCGCGTCGTCGGCTTCCGGCAACAGGTGGCCGTACACGTCGGCCGTGATCACGATGCTGTCGTGGCCGAGACGGCGGGACACGGCCAGTAGGGGCACGCCGTCCGTGAGCAGCCACCCGGCGTGCGTGTGCGCAGGTCGTGAACGCGCGGGGACTTGGACAGGCCCGCTTTCTTGGCCTTGTCGCGTGCCCATGCCCACGCCTTGTTCACGAGGTACTGAGCCTGGATCCACCGCGCGGATTGTCACCGGGAGTGTGTCGTGACAGCAGAAGTGCCCTTTGACCTGGGAGAATCGGAGTTGCTGACACCCCGATACCCATAGCCGAAAGGGCACTTCGTAGATGCGATTGTTGCATACCG
>NZ_WHTD01000270.1 GCF_009379765.1 Actinophytocola sp.
CGGCGGTCCGCAGCGCGAGAAGGGCGTCCATCTCCTGCTGCCGCGCGGCGGTGAGCGAGGCGGCCGCCTCGTCCCGCACGGCCGTGTCCGGCTCGTCGTCCATCGGCGCTTCCTCGGCGACGACCAGCCGCTCCGCCAGCTCGGCGAGCTTGCTGAGCGCATCTTCGCGGGCATGCTCGACCTCGGCTCGCTGGGACTGCACCCGCTCCGCCTCGGCCTGCGCCGAGCGCACTGCCTGCCGCAGCCGGTTGAGCCGCTCGGAGGACCGGGCCGCACGCACCTTCGCCTCGTTGCTGGCCTCGTGCGCCGCGGCCACCTCGGCCGCCCGCGCCTGCTGCTCGGCCTTCGCGCCGGCGAGCGCCGCGGCGGCCCGCTCGGCGGCGGCCTCGCTGGCCGCGAGCTTCTCGTTGGCCTCGTCGACCGCGGCCTGCACCTCGATCACGCTCTGTCCGCGGTCGGCGCCGCCGACCACCCAGTGCGCGCCGAACACGTCACCCTCGGCGGTGACCGCGCGGACCTGCGGGTACCGGGCGACCAGATCACGCGCGACCCGCAGCGAGTCGACCACCGCGACCTGCTCCAGCGCCGACAGCACCGCATGCCGCAACGACTCGGGCGAACGCACCAGGTCGGCCGCCCAGCGGGCCCCGTGCGGGAGTGTCGGCCAGCCGGACCGGTCGATCGTCGTCCAACCGCCGACGAGCACGCCCGCGCGGCCGGCATCGTTGCCGCGCAACAGCTCCAGCGCCGCGACGGCGTCGTCGCCGGATGCCACCGCGACCGCGTCGGCGACCGGGCCGAGCGCCGCGGCCAGCGCGGCCTCCGCGCCCGGCTCGACGGTGAGCAGCGCCGCCACCGAGCCCAGCAGACCCGGCAGCCGGTCACCCGCGGCGAGCAACGCGCCGGCGCCGTCCTTGCGGGACAGGCCCAGCGACAGCGCGTCGACCCTGGCCCTCCACGACGCGATGTCCTTCTCCGCGGTCCGCTCGGCCGCGACCAGCTCGTCGACCCTGGCCTGCGCCGCCTTCTGCGCCGCCTTGGCCTGCTCGTGCCGGTCGCCGAGGCCCGCGTCGTCGGCGTCCTCGACCCCCGACTCGGCCTGCGCCTCGGCGAGCTCGACGGCCGCGTCCTCGGCCCGCTCGGTGGCCTCGACCAGCGCGGTCGACATCCGCTCGATCTCCTCGGCGGTGGCGCCGGTCTTGCTGCGCAGCGCCTCGACCTGCCCGGCGAGCCGGGCCAGGCCCTCGCGCCGGTCGGCGACCGCGCGGACGGCGGCCATGTGCGCCTGCTCGGCGGCCTGCACGACCTGCTCCAGCTCGGCGCGCCGCTCGGCGGTCTCACCCAGCGCGAACCGGGCCACGTCCACCCGCTCGGCCAGCTCGGCCTCCCGGACGGCGGTCTCCTCGGCCTCGGCGTCCAGCTCCTCGGGGTCCCGGCCGCCGCGGGCCTCGGCGGCGTCGTCCTTGGCGGACAGGTGCCGCTCGCGCTCGACGGCCAGCCGCACGGTGCCGCGCAGCCGCTCCTCCAGCGCCGAGAGCCGGTACCAGGCGTCCTGCGCGGACGCGATCCGCGGCGCGTCTGCCGCGAGCTGGTCCTCCAGCGCGGTCTGCTTGGCGTCGGCCACTTCCAGGGCCTGCTCGACCTCGTGCCGGCGGGCCCGGGCGACGGCCTCGTCGGCCTGCTCCTTCTCGATCTCGGCGCGCCGGCCGACCAGGTCCTCGGCGTACAGCCGCAGCCGGGCGTCGCGGAGCTCGGCCTGTACGGCCTGGGCCTTGCGGGCGATCTCGGCCTGCTTGCCGAGCGGCTTGAGCTGGCGGCGCAGCTCACTGGTGAGGTCGGTGAGCCGGGTGAGGTTGGCCTGCATCGCGTCGAGCTTCCGCAGCGCCTTCTCCTTGCGCTTGCGGTGCTTGAGGACGCCCGCCGCCTCCTCGATGAACGCGCGCCGTTCCTCGGGCTTGGACTCGAGGATCTGGGCGAGCTGGCCCTGCCCGACGATGACGTGCATCTCGCGGCCGATGCCGGAGTCGGACAGCAGCTCCTGGACGTCCATCAGCCGGCAGGTGCTGCCGTTGATCTCGTACTCGCTCGCGCCGTCGCGGAACATGCGGCGGGTGATCGACACCTCGGTGTACTCGATCGGCAGCGCGCCGTCGGTGTTGTCGATGGTGAGGCTGACCTCCGCGCGGCCGAGCGGGGCGCGGCCGGCGGTGCCGGCGAAGATGACGTCCTCCATCTTGCCGCCGCGCAGGTCCTTCGCGCCCTGGGTGCCCATGACCCAGCGCAGCGCGTCCAGCACGTTCGACTTGCCGGACCCGTTCGGCCCGACGACGCAGGTGATCCCCGGTTCGAACCGCAACGTGGTGGCCGACGCGAACGACTTGAACCCCTTGAGCGTCAGGCTCTTCAAATGCACGAGACGCGGACCTCTCAGACAGCCGTGAAGTGCGGTCTATCCGTCTGAGGGTACCTGCGGGTCGGCCGCATCCGTGGGAGCGGCCGTGTCGGGGGCGTGAACCCGGGTGCTAGCGGGTGGGCGCCGGGATGGTCAGCGCGACCGCCTTGTCGTCGAGCCGCAGCTCCAGCCGGTCGATCTTGCTGCGCTGGAACGAGGTGCTCGCGGGGATCTCCGCGGTGGGGTCGTGGTCGGTGCCCCACCAGCCGGCGACCTCCCGGTTGCCGTCGTGGTCGTAGACGATCAGGTAGCACCGCCGACCTGCGGGAAGCCCGTGAAGCCTGATCTGGATCTCGGTGCCCCACTCGTGGTCGACCAGCCGCGCGGCGGCGGTCGTCCGGCCGTCGAGGCTGCGGCGGACCAGGTGATGCCGGCCGCCACCGGCGCCGGCGGCTCGTCCAGTGCCTGCCAGCCCAGGACTCCCCCGACCGTGACGGCCACCAGGATCGCGGCGGCGACCGCGACCAGCCAGTGCCGCCTCGGCCGCGGCGCGGCGCCCGGCGTGTCGGGCGAGTCGGGAAGGTCGTCGATCACCGACGGTGACGATGGCTCGTCGAACGCGGGAAGGCGTGGGATGGGTACCTCCTGGCCTGGCCCGTCCCCACCCGGCACGTCCCGGCCGGGTGGCGGGGTCGGCGGTGGGGTCGGCAGCGGCGCGAGCACGGGGGTCGGCAGCGACCCCAGCGGCATCGGGCCGGGCAGCGGCGCGGTCGGGTGGACCTCCTCGAACGTGGTCGGCGGCAGGTCGTCGGCGAAGTCGTCGAGGGAGATCTGGTTCAGCATGCCGGGCAGCGGGGCGAGCCGGATGAGCTCGGCCCGGCAGGTCTCGCAGCCGGCGAGGTGCGCCTCGAACTCGTACCGCTCGCTCGGCTCGAGCGCGCCGAGCAGGTACGCGCCGAGGGTGATGGTGTTGACGCAGGTCACGGCTCGGTCACCCCCCGCTCCTCGAGCGCGTCCCGCAGCGCGCGCAGCGCGTAGAACGAGCGCGACTTGACCGTGCCGGGCGGCACGCCGAGCGCCGCGGCGGCCTCGGCGATCGTGCGGCGGCGGTAGAACAGCTCGCCGATCACCGCGCGGTGGTCCTTGGACAGCGCGCGCATGGCCTCGGCGACCTGCCAGCCCTGCAGCACGCGGTCGAAGTCGTCGGACTGGCGGGCCCAGTCCCGTTCCAGGATCGGCACCTCGTCGACCCGGGCGCCCTGCCGCCGGTAGCCGGAGACCACGAGGTTGCGGGCGACCGTGTAGAGCCACGGCCCGGCCTCGGGCGCGGTCAGGCTGGACGCGTTGCGCCATGCCCGCAGCAAGGTCTCCTGCACGATGTCCTCGGCATACTGGTGATCGCCGCCGACCGCTCGCAGTACGTAGCCGTACAACGGCCGTCGGTAACGGCTGTATAGCTCGCGGAGGAGCTCGTCCTCCTGGTCCGGGGTGTTCCCCACACTGGTGTCATACGCGTTTCGGCTGGCCAGGGTTCAATGTGGGGTTGATTCGCGACACCCGTGACCACACCGTTATCTCTCCTCGAACCCCGACAGGTTTCCCTTGGCGTCGGACCAGCGTTCGACGACGGTGTCGACCCAGCCGGGGGTGCGGCCGGAGCGGAGGAGCTCCAGCAGCCGGTCGCACTGGCGGCGCGCCCCCTCGGCGACCACCTCGACGCGGCCGTCCGTGAGGTTGCGGGCGTGGCCGCGCAAGCCCAGCTCCGAAGCGCGGCTCCGGGTCCACCAGCGGAAGCCGACGCCCTGCACCCGGCCGTGTACCCACGCGGTCAGGCGGATCGGCTGATCAACTACGGTGTCCACGGATTGTGGTTCCTCGATCCGGTGTGTGCACGATCGGTTACAGGTGATACGTTACCGCGCTGTAATACGCCATCTGGAGCAACGGTGGCGAGCCGAGGAGGATGGGACTCCGCATGTCCGAGCACATGTCCGAGCACATGTCCGAGCACATGTCCGAGCCTGAGGACGAGCTGACCCCGTTACCGGAGCCGCCGGAGAGGTCCAGGCTCTCCCGCTCGCCGTACATCGCGCTCGGCGTGGCGGCGGTGGTCGTGTCGACGGTGTTCGCCACCGTCGCGGCACTGGCCGGCACGCGTGAGGAAACCGCGGCGCCGGAGCCCAAGAGCCAGGACGCGGTCGAGATCACGACGTCGGAGACGCCCACCACCGATCCCACGACAACCTCCTCGCAGACCTCTTCGTCGGCCCCGTCGTCGACCTCGAGCACGACGACCACCACCACCGAGGAAGAGACCACCACGGACGAGGACACCACCACACCGAGGCCGCCCCCCAACACGACGACCCCCAAGCCGCCGACCACCACGCCCAAGCCACCGGCCAACAAGCCGCCGGTCGCATCCTTCACCTTCAGCTGCACCGACCTGAATTGCGACTTCAACGGCGGCGGCTCGTCGGATCCCGAGGATGGTCCGCTGACCTACAGTTGGAGCTGTGGCGGCTCCAGCGTCACCACGTCGTGCACGTTCCCCGAGCCGGGCGACTATCAGGTCACCCTGACGGTGACCGACAACAAGGGCGCTCGCGACACCGAGATGAAGACCGTTACGGTGCCGCCATCTGCCGCTACCTCGGGTAACTAGACCCGTCTTCATAACGTCACCCGTTAGTGGTACGTTGCCGGACCGTGACCTCGGCTCGCGCACGGAGACCCGTGCTCCCCGCCCTCACCGCGGCGTTCGTCGGTGTCGTTACCGTCGGCGCCGCAACGCTCATGGCCAACGCCCAGGAGTCGCCGACTGCCGACCAGGGCCGGATCAACCTGGCCGTCGAGAACCCGGCGAACCCCGACGGCGCCGGTGACCTGACCCGCCCCGACAACCAGGTCGGCTCGGACTCCCCCGAAGAACAGTCCGACCCGGCCGCCGACGAGCCGAGCGAGAGCGACGAGTCGCCCGCGTCCGACGACGCCCCGGAACCGCCCAGCTCGAGCGAGACCACCTCCCCGCCCTCCGCATCCCCCTCGGATCCTCCGTCCACCCCCGAAAACCCGGAGGCCAACCAGATCGAGCAGGTCGTCGACCTCGCGAACGCGAACCGCGCGGAGGCCGGTTGCGTACCGCTCCGCATCGACGCCCGGCTCACCGAGGCCGCGCAGGACCACAGCAGCGACATGTCGGTGCGTGACTACTTCGACCACACCACCCCCGAAGGGTTGACCTTCGCCGAGCGGATCGTGACCGCCGGCTACCCGACCCCCGGCGCGGAGAACATCGCCCGCGGCCAGCAGAACGCCTCGCAGGTGATGAAGAGCTGGATGGAGTCCGACGGCCACCGCGCGAACATCCTGAACTGCCAGCTGACCGCGATCGGCGTCGGCCTCAACACCGAGGGCATGTTCTGGACCCAGGACTTCGGCTACTGAGCCCCGGCCGGCGCGGACGCCGGCCTCGGGCCCCCGGAATCCAGCCTACTGACGGATACCGACGGTTCCGGCTGCCGCGGGAAAGGCCTGTGGACAAACCCGGACCCGCGGGGGCCCCCCGCTTTCCAGCATATCGACGGGCACCGACGGTTTCGGCCGGTGCGCTGCGGGCCTGTGGACAACCCGCCTACCGCGCCTCGCGAACCAGGCAGAACGGGTGGCCCGCCGGGTCCGCGTAGATCCGCCAACCCCGGTTTCCGTCACCGACGTCCAGCACCGTCGCGCCGGCGGCGACGGCCGCGTCGTGCGCGGCCGGCAGGTCCGCGACGCCGATGTCCACATGGGACTGTTGCGGGTACGCCGGGTCCGGCCAGCGTGGTGGGCGGTGGTCGGCGACCCGCTGGAAGCACAGCACGAACGAGCCGACGTGCAACGTCGACCAGCCCGACTCCAACGACCACCTGCGATCCGGCCGGTTCACCTCCCCACCCAGCAGCGACTGGTAGAACCGGGCCAGCACGACATCGTCGGCGCAGTCGAGCACCACGCACTGCAGAGAGCCGATCACCGGCACAGCCTAGTGTCGCGTGATCCTTCCTTTGCGTCCGCTGTGGATCCACGTGGTTCCTGACAAGGCGGAGGAAAGCCGCTCGTACTGGATGTACTTGGGCTTTTCTCCAACGCCGTAACACAGACAGGGGCCGCTGTTGGCCGCAGCGGCGTAAAGGTTTCAGGGTCACGCGACACTAG
>NZ_WHTD01000142.1 GCF_009379765.1 Actinophytocola sp.
CACGCCGCCGTGTCGACCCCCCACGCCGCCGTGTCGACCCCCCACGCCGCCGTGTCGACCCCCCACGTCGGTGTGTCGACCCCCCACGTCGCGCCGGACGACCGCGAAGCGCCGCCAGGATCAGGTCAAGTCCTGCCCGCGGCCAACCGGCCGACGGCGGCGCCGACGACGCGGGTCGCGCCGACCACCGGACAGGCGCCGTCGGGCGGCGGCTCGGGGGCCGGGCAGGTGGCCTCGGCCTGGCAGCGGCTCGAGGATGCCTGGCGGGACACCGATCTCCTCGCCCTTCCGCTGCCTCCCGCGCCGCCGGGGGAACGTGGGTACCGGCCGGGCGACGTGGAGCGGCTCGTCAAGTTGCTTGCCGATGCCGTCACCGATCCCGGTGACGGGCCGGGGCCCGACGACATCGCCGGGGTCAAGCTGTCCCGAACGTTCTTCATCGGGCAGGGCTACCACTCGGGCGCGGTCGAGGCGCTGCGCCTCGCGTGGGTCAACGAGCTTCGACGGCGGCAGCTCTAGTGTCACGCGCCCTTCAGCCGGTCCGCCAGCTGCTCGCCCGCCGCGGCTCGGCGAAGCTTCCCTGACGGGGTCTTCGGCAGGGTGCCCGGCGGCAGGATCTCGATCGCCACGGGCCGGGCGTTCACCGACTCGAACACCCTCGCGCCGATCTCCTTGCGCAGCACCTTCACCGCGTCCGGGTCACCGGACAACTTGGACTCGACCACCACCGCGAAGCGTTCGCGGCGGGTGCCGGCGTCGAGGCGGACCGCCACCGCGTTGCCGGCGCGGACGCCCTCCACTGTGGACGCCGCGCGTTCGATGTCCGTCGGGTAGATGTTGCGGCCCGCGAGGATGATAACGTCCTTCGCCCGGCCGCAGATGACGATCTCACCGTCCACTATGTACCCGAGGTCGCCGGTGGCCAGCCAGCCGTCCGCGTCCTGCGTGGCCACGGGCCCGTCCACGGTCAGGTAGCCGGGGGTGACCGCGGCGCCGCGGATGTGGATCTCACCCACCTCGCGCTCGCCGCGCACCGCGCCGGACGGGTCGACGATCCGGGCCTCGAAGCCCGGCAGCGGGCGACCGAGCAACGCGAACGAGCGGGCGTGCGGCGTGGCCGGCGACACCGGCACCGCCCGCCGGCCGGACTCGAGAGCGTCGGCGTCGATGTAGTCCAGGCGCAGACCCGTGAACGGCGGCGGGAACGAGATGGCCAGCGTCCCCTCGGCCATCCCGTAGGCCGGGAACACGCACTCGGGCGGCAGGCCGAACCGAGCACCGGAGTCGGTGAAGGCGCGCACGGCCTTCTCGTCGATCGGCTCGGCGCCGTTGAGGGCCAGACGCATCGACGACAGGTCGTAGGCCGCCGGATCGTCCACACCGGACAGTCGGCGGCCGAGCAGGGCGTAGGCGAAGTTCGGCGCGGCGGTGATCGTCGCGTGGTGCTTGGAGATCAGCTCCGCCCACAGCAGCGGCCCGGAAAGGAAGTCCACCGGGGTGACCTTCACCAGCTCGATGCCCATCGCCATCGGCGTGGTGTAGAAGCCGACCATCCCCATGTCGTGGAACATCGGCAGCCAGGACACCATGATGTCCGAGGACGGGTCGAGCCGCGCCCCCATGGCCATGTCCGTGATGTTCGACAGCAGGTTCCCATGGGTGATCCGCACGGCCTTCGGGTCGGCCGTCGACCCGCTCGTCAGCTGCAGCAGCGCGGGCGCGGACTCGTCGACCTCGACCAGGTCGGCCAGCGGGGTGCCACCTGCGAGGTCGGCCAGCAGCACGTAGCCGATGCCGTGCTGGTCGAGCACCGGCGCCAGCTGGTCGAACGGCGCGCCCAGCAGCACGAGCTTCGAGCCGATCATGTTCAGCACCCGCAGCGTGTCCTCCGCCCACACCGCGAGGTCCGACCGCGGCGTCGGCTGGTGCAGCATCGTCACGCTGCCGCCCGCGAGCCACACGGCCTGCACCGCCGGTCCGATCGCCGCGGGCTCGGCCGCGAGCACCGCCACCGCGCCGTGCCTGGCCATGCCCCGGGACACCAGCGACCCGGCCATGGCGCGAGCCTGCGTGTGCACCTGCGCCCACGTGGTTCGCACGGCCTCGTTCGGCTCGCCCGTGGTGACCCCGCGCAGCCGGCCGCCGTCATTGGCGGTGGTGATCAGCTTGTCGACGAAACGACTCATGGCTCAAGACTAAGAGGTCGCGCAGGTAGGTTGGTGGATGCCCGCTGCGGCGGGCGCCGCCAGGCCTACCTGCGCGACCTCTCAGGGGCCTATTCGGCGAGGTCCGCTATGTCCAGCCAACGTTGCTCGACAGTTGACTTCTCGGCAAGGACGTCCCGCAGCTCCGCGTCCAGCGCGAGCAGCCGCTCGGCGTCGGTGGCCGCCTCGGCCAGCGCCGCGTGCAGGTCGGACTCCCGGGTCGTCAGCGCGTCCAGTCTGCGCTCCAACCGGGACAGCTCCTTGCGCGCGGCCCGCTGCTCGGCGGCGCCCGAGACGGTCCTCGGCGCGGCGGCGGGCGCTGGCGCGGGGCGGAGCTGGGTGTCCCGGCGCGACAGGTACTCCTCGATCCCGCCCGGCAGGTGGGTCACCCGGCCGGCCGTGTTGTCGTCCATGAGCAGCGCGTACACCGCGTCGCAGACCCGTTCCACCAGGTACCGGTCGTGCGAGACGACCACCAGCGTGCCCGGCCAGCCGTCGAGCAGGTCCTCCAGCTGCTGGAGCGTGTCGATGTCCAGGTCGTTGGTCGGCTCGTCGAGCAGCAGCACGTTCGGCTCGGCCATCAGCAGCCGCGCGAGCTGCAGCCTGCGCTGCTCGCCGCCGGAGAGGTCGGACACCGGGGTCCACTGGCGGGCGGCCGGGAACCCGAACCGCTCGGCCAGCTGCGACGCGGACATCTCCTGTTTGCCGAGCGTCACCCGCCGCGCGATCTCCTCGATCGCCTCCAGCACGCGCTGCGAGCCTGGCAGGTCGTGCAGCTCCTGGCTGAGGTACGCGAGCCGCACGGTCTGGCCCTGGACCCGCTTGCCCCGGTCGGGTTCCAGGTCGCCGGCGAGCAGCCGCAGCACCGTCGTCTTGCCCGAGCCGTTGACGCCGACGAGCCCGATCCGGTCGCCCGGCCCGATCCGCCAGGTCAGCCCGTCGACCAGGGTGCGCGTGCCGAGCGAGACGCTCACGTCCTCGAGCTCCAGCACGGTGCGGCCGAGCCTGCGCTTGGCGAACGCGAGCAGCTCGACCGAGTCCCGCGGCGGCGGCACGTCGGAGATCAGTGCCTCGGCCGCCTCGATCCGGTAGCGCGGCTTGGACGTGCGCGCGGGCGGACCGCGGCGCAGCCAGGCCAGCTCCTTGCGGGCGAGGTTGCGCCGCTTCTCCTCGATCGTCGCGGCCAGCCGGGCACGCTCGGCCCTGGCGAACACCCAGTCCGCGTAGCCGCCCTCGTACTGCTCGACGCGGCCGCCGACGACCTCCCAGGTGAACGAGGCGACGGTGTCGAGGAACCAGCGGTCGTGGGTGACGACGACGAGCGCGGTGCCGCGGGCGAGCAGGTGCCCGGCGAGCCAGCGGACGCCCTCGACGTCGAGGTGGTTGGTGGGCTCGTCGAGGATCAGCAGGTCCAGCTCCTGCACGAGCGCGGCGCCCAGCGCGACCCGGCGGCGCTCGCCGCCGGACATCGTGGCGACCGGGCTGTCGAGGTCGATGGCTCGACCCTGCAAGCAGGTCTCGCGACCGAGCGCGGTGATGCCGATGCCGCCGAGGATCGCGCGAGCGCGCGGGTCGGCGGCCCACTCGTGCTCGGCGGTGATCCCGAGCGGGTCGAGCACGGCGTGCCGAACGGTCGAGCCATCGGGCAGCTCGGTGCGCTGGGTGACGACGGCTTGGCGCAGGCCACGGGAGCGGCTGACCCGGCCGGAGTTGGGTGGCTCGATGCCGGCGAGCACCTCGAGCAGGGTGGTCTTGCCATCGCCGTTGAGCC
The DNA here is from genome assembly GCF_009379765.1 of Actinophytocola sp. Taxonomy (GTDB): domain Bacteria; phylum Actinomycetota; class Actinomycetes; order Mycobacteriales; family Pseudonocardiaceae; genus Actinophytocola. The sequence goes on from NZ_WHTD01000142.1 coordinate 3,976, forward strand.
CGACGACGCCGATCCGGTCCCCGGCGCCGACCCCGAGCGAGACGGCGTCCAGCAGCGGTTGCATGCCGTAGCTCTTGCTGACGGACTCGAGGTTGACCAGGTTGACCATGACGGCCCAACGTTACCCGGGAGCGGTGCGGTCACGGGGGTCAGGCCAGGTGCGTGGTCACGACGTCCTCGGCGATCTCGTCAGCGGTGCCGAGCCTGGCGGGGTCGACGGGATCGGTGCGGCGCCCGCCCGGCTCGGGGAGGACCATGACCGAGACCGACAGCGCGCCATCGCCGTCGAGCTCGACGGTGACGGGGCGGGTCGCCGGGTTGCCGGTGCTGTCGCCGACCCACGCGGTCAGGCCGGTGATCTCGGTCCGCTCGGCGTTCGGCGCGACGGGCGGCGGCTCGGGCATGAGCCCGACGTCGACGGTCACCGTGCGGACCGGCTCGGCGAACGTGCAGCCGTCGAGGAACGCCACCGGGAACAGCCGGTCGCCGTACCGGTCGCGCACGGCGTCGACGGCCACGGCGCAGGACACGTCGGCGTCCTCGCCGGCCGCCCGCAGGATCGCCGCCCGGCCCGTGGGCAGCGCGGTCCCGGGGTACGGGTGGCAGGAGCCGGCGTCGCTGACGACGTACCCGCAGGCGCCCTCGGCCGGCTGGTCCGGCTCGCCGGGCCGGTAGAGCAGCGGGCGTTGCGGCGGCCCGGCCCGGCCGGCGGTCGGCGCGTCGAGCACCTCGGCGGCGATGTCGCGCGCGCGGTCGCAGTCCGGCCCGAGCACGGTCACGACCTGGTCGGTGAACGCCGGGTCGGTGCCGCTGACCAGGCCGTTGCTCCAGCTCACCGCGCACTGGCCGCCGATCGTGGTGATGCCGACCGGCACGCCGCCGACCGTGTCCGTGCCGGCGGCCGCCGGGTCCTGGCCGTAGCGGAGCCACAGCCGGACGGTCTTGTGCCCCGGGCGGGCGCGGCAGCCGTCGATGCCGAACTCGTCGTAGCCGTCGATGCCGAGCTCGATGCCGGCGCGCTCGTCCGGGGCCGAGACCGAGCGCGGAGGTGAGCATCGCGCACGGGTCCCAGTCGGCCATCGGCCGTCGGGTGCGCACGCCGTCGGGGGTGGCGAGGCGGGTCGCGGCGGTCTCGGCGAGCGTCTCGACGGTGGCGCAGCGCGGGGAGGAGCCGGTCGCGGTGACGCTGACGGCCATCGAGAAGCTCACCGGCAGGTGCGCGGCGCAGGTGGTCGGGTCGAGGGACCAGCGCTCGACGTAGGCCTTGGCGCCGCCGAGCGGTCGCGGGTAGTAGCGGTCGACCTTCTGCGCGGCGGCCAGCGTCGTGGCGAGCCGGACCGTGACGTCGTCGGTGCCGGCACGCAGGCGGCACACGTGTGGGCCGGTCGCGGTGCCGCCGTCGACGAGCCGGCACGGGTCGACCTGGCGGAGCGCGGCGAGGGCGGCCCGCTCGTCCCGGTCCCGCGGCGTCGTGGTGGTGGGTTCCGGTGGCGGTGGCGGCGCCGCGGTGCACCCGGCCAGCGCGAGCGCGCAGAGGAGGATCGCGATCGGCCGCATGCGCTCAGGCGTGTACCTGGGGCGGGACCGGGCGGGGCTCCTCGCCGCCGACGACACGCGCGCCGGGGACCGGGCCGTGCACGACGCGGACCGTGCGGCAGACACCCGCGCCGGAGAGCTCGGCGGCGACCTGGACCGCGTCGTCGGCGCTGGCGCAGAGGAACGCGCAGGTGGGGCCGGAGCCGGAGACGGTGCCGGCGAGCGCGCCCGCGTTGACCCCGGCGCGCAGCGTGCGGCGCAGGCCGGGGCGCAGCGAGACGGCGGCTGCCTGGAGGTCGTTGCCGAGCAGGAGCGCGAGCTGGCGCGGGTCGCCGGAGGCGAGGGCCTCGAGGACCGGCTCGACCTGGCCGACGCGGGGTGGTTCGCCGGTGGCGCGGATCCGGTCGAGCTCGCCGTAGACCTTGGGAGTGGCCAGGCCGCCGCGGGCGAAGGCGAGGACCCAGTGGAAGGTGTGCCGGGACAGCACCGGGACGATCCGCTCGCCGCGACCGGTGCCGAGCGCGGTGCCGCCGTGGAGCATGAACGGGACGTCACTGCCCAGCGCGGCGGCCACGGTGGCGAGGTCGTCTCGGCCCATCTCGAGCTTCCAGAGGTTGGCGAGGCCGACGAGGGTGGCGGCGGCGTCGGCGCTGCCACCCGCCATGCCGCCGGAGACGGGGATGTTCTTGCGGATGAGGACCTTGACCTTGGGCTCCTCCGCGCCCTTGCCGGCGTGCCTGGCGAGCTCCTCGACCGCGCGCCAGGCGAGGTTCGCGCCACCGGTCGGCACCGCGGTCGCGCCCTCGCCCTGAACGTCGACGCCCGGCTCGTCCGCGATGGCGACGGTGACCTCGTCGGTGAGCGAGAGCGACTGGAAGACGGTGGTCAGCTCGTGGAAGCCGTCCTTGCGCACCGCGCCTACCGCGAGGTGCAGGTTCACCTTGGACGGAACCCGGACGGTGACCGGACGGGGCACAACAGCGAGCACCCGTTCAGCCTACGGGCACCGCCGCAGGTGACCGCGCCCCGTTCGCCCGCTCCCGGTAGCCGGCCGGCTCCCGTCGGCTGGACAACCGCGCGAGTTGTCCACAGCTCGCGCCTCCCTGGCATCAACGGCCAGGCGCAGCGCAGCGCAGCCCGTTCCGTTGCCCAGCATCGGCCATGCGGTCGTCGTACGTAATCAGCAGGTCGGCGTCGAGCAGCATTGCGGACGCGACGTGGATGGCATCGAGCGAGCGCAGCCGGTTCGGGTTGAGCCGTTGGCTGAGGCTGACGGCCTCGTCTCCGACCGGGTGCTCAGCGACACCAGACATGGCATCGTCGACGAAGTCCGCCGCGGCCGCGTAGCCGGTGTCGAACCGCATTCGGATGGCCCGACTTACCTCGATTGATGCCAGCTGGGATGACAGCAGCACGGCGCGCTCGTCGACGTGGTCCCGCAGCACGACCCGTAGCTGCTCGGATTCCGACTCCTCGATGACCCGTTTTAGCAGTGCGCTGCTGTCCAAATAGACGCGCATCAGATGCGGTCGTCGCGGTCGAGCAGGTCCAGGCTGCTCTCACCCGGCCGCAGGTGTAGTCGCGGCCGCACATCCCGGAACTGGACACGGGGCGGCGCGACCTTGCCACGGGTGATCAACGGATCGGTGTCACCGGCTTGGCTGGGTATCAGCCCGAGATACTTCCCGATCGCCTCGCGCAGGATGTCCTGCTGCGAGCGCCCGGTGCGCCGGGCTTCGGCCCGCAAGGCTGCCTCCGCCTCAGCACCCAACCGCAAATTCATTGCCATGCGAAGATGGTACCAATCCAATGTCACGTTCGGTACCACGGCCGCCTCGGTCGCGCTTCGGCGGTGACAGTGTGGACGCTGACGGTGACAGAACGAGACAAATGATCCGGACCGAGACGAACTCTCCGGTGCTCGTCCATAACCCGGTCCCGATCTCAGCGAGAGGTCAGTTCACCGATCGTGGTGAGCATGGGGGTGGCCTGATCGGAGCGGAGTCGCGTGGGTCACGCGGTTCAGCCACCACGAAACCTCGGGTGGGTGGGGTGGCCGCCGCCGGCGCGGAGGCAGCGGCCAACTCCCACGAGCCAAGGGTCAGGCGGCCACGCTGCGGGGGCCGCGGGCCAGCCGGCGCACCGAGCCGCCGCGCTCCTCGAGCCATGCCAGGGCAACGGGCGTCCGGTCGCCCGACAGGCCCAGGCGGAAGCGCGCCACCGGGGTGTCGCCGATGCGGGTCACGCCGCCGCCGATCACGGCGATGTCCGTGCCGAACCGGCTCGCCGCCTCGGGAAGCAGCGACCCGATGGCCGCGAAGCCGACCAGCACGATGTCCGCCACGCCCGGGTAGTCCACCCCGCGACCGGGTCGATCACCGGCAGCACCGCCTGTGCCACCAGGCTGTCCGGGTCGCGCACCAGCTCCAGCAGCCGGCCGCTCTCCAGCAGCCGGCCGTGGTCGAGCACCGCCACGTCGTCGGCGATCCGCCGCACGACGCTGGTGTCCTGGGTCGCGACGAGGATCGTGGCGCCGAGCTCGGCGCGGGCCCGGTCCAGCACGGCCAGCACGCCCGCGGCGCCGTCCTCGTCGAGGGTCGCCGTCGGGTCGTCGGCCAGGACCACCGCCGGGTCGCCGACCAGAGCGCGGGCCACGGCCACACGCTGGCGCTGACCGGCCGAGAGGTCCGCGGGGTAGATCGCGGCCTTGTCGGTCAGCCCGATCAGGTCCAGGACCTTGCCCACCCGCTCGCGGCGGTGCGGGCCGTCCACGCCGGCCTGCTCCAGCGGCAGCGCGATGTTGCCGGCGGCGGTCCGCTGGCCCAGCAGCGACTCGCCCGACGGCACGACACCGATGCGGGACCGGGCGATGCGCAGCGTGCGCTCGTCCAAGGCGCCGGTGTCGAGGCCGTCGAGGCGGAAGACGCCGCTGTCCGGGCGCTCGCGCAGCGACAGCACGCGGGCGAGGGTCGACTTGCCGGCACCGGCGGGGCCGACGACGCCGGCGATGACGCCGGCCGGGACGTCGAGCGTGACGTCGTCGAGGGCCACGACGGACCCGGAGGTACTTCGGAAGGTCTTGCTCAGGTTCTCGAGGGTGATCACGATGTGCTCCAGTCCAGGCGCGCAGACCGCTCATCGAAGCGGTGGTTGCGTGTCGAGTCGGCCCGTCAGAAGGGCCGGAGGGATGTCAGAAAGGTCGGATGGCTCGAATCAGCTTGCTGAGCACATGCGACGACAGCCCGTGACCGTGCGCCGGCACTGATCTATGACCCGCCTGGAAGTGAGCATGACCATCGTTCTCATTCCTCCATCGCACCTGGCGTTAGCACCTGCCCACCGTGGGTGGTTGCTGCGGCTTCACTGAGCCAGGTCTCTCGGCCGCTCGGGATGGAATACCCATGTAGTAGAACCGACGGCCCCGGCTGTGTGCAACTCCCTTGCTGCCAGATTGGGCCCGTTATCTGCCAAATCACACAGACGGCCCATGCTCAGCCGAGCGCGGCGGCGGCGATCCGGGTGTAGTCACTCACCGTGAGCTGCTCCCCGCGGGTGCTCGGGTCGACGCCCGCCCTGGTGAGCAGCTCGCCCGCGCGCGCCGGCGATCCGGCCCAGCCGGCGAGGGCCGCGCGGAGGGTCTTGCGGCGCTGTGCGAAAGCGGCGTCCACCAGCCGGAACACCTCGCTCCGCACCCCTGGGGGCGACTCGCGACGGGTCAGCAGGACGAGCGCAGAGTCGACGTTGGGCACCGGCCAGAACACCGTGCGCGGGACGGTCGCGACCCGCCGCGCGTCGGCGTACCAGGCGACCTTGACGCTGGGCACGCCGTAGACCTTCGAGCCGGGGCCCGCGGCCATCCGGTCGGCGACCTCGGCCTGGACCATCACCAGCGCGCGGCGCAGCGACGGCAGCTCGGCGAGCAGGTGCAGCACGACCGGCACGGAGACGTTGTACGGCAGGTTGGCGACGAGCGCGGTCGGCGCCTCGCCGAACCGGGCCGCGGCCACCCGCACGGCGTCGTCCTCGATGACGCGCAGCCGGTCGGCGAGGCTGGGCGCCCGCTCGGCGACCGTGCGCGGCAGGCGCTCGGCGAGCACGGGGTCGATCTCGACCGCGTGGACCGCCCGGCAGGCCGGCAGCAGCGCGAGGGTGAGCGAGCCGAGCCCAGGGCCGACCTCGACGACGACGTCCTCGGCGGTCAGCCCGGCGGCGGCGACGATGCGGCGCACGGTGTTGGGGTCGTGCACGAAGTTCTGGCCGAGCCTCTTGGTCGGCCGGATGTCGAGCTCGGCCGCCAGCCGCCGCACGTCGGCGGGGCCGAGCAGCGCGCTGCCGGCCTCGGTCCCGTCGCGCATCACCCGGCGAGCCTAGGGCAGCCGGCGCGGACCACACGGCTACGGGCCGTCGTCCGCCAGGGGCTTCGGGTCGGCACCGATCTATTACGCCGGGTAGTTCTACTTACTCCGGAACCCCACCGGCGGGGAGAACGTGGACGGTCCGCTCCGGCTCGTCGAGCCACAGCGTGTGCGTGCCGTCGCGCTGCACGGTGAGGCCGTAACGGTCGATGCCGGGGTGGCCGGTGTGCTGCCAGGTATCCAGATGCGGGGCGAGTTCGGTCCACAGCTGTCGTGGGCCGCTCTGGTGCACGGTGGCGTCGGAGCCGGCGAGGTCGACGCGGACCCAGGAGCGGGTGGCCGGATGTGCCCACCGGTAGGACGCCACCGTGCCGCGGTCGGAGTCGACGAACACCAGTTGGCTGCGGTCGGCGACCAGGCTGGTGAGGAACGCCGCGGTGGTGAACTCCAGCGCGGGCGGGGCCGGCGTGGTGTGCACGTGGTCCGCGGTGCCGCTGGTGACCTCGAGGACGTGCTGGTTGCTCCACCGGGCGGTGTAGTCGGCCGAGCGCAGCGGCATGAATCCCGCCGAGCTGTGGAACCGGCCGCAGACCGTGCCGGGCCCGGTGTGGTGGAGCAGGACGATGCCCTTGCTGACGTTGACCAGGATCGCACCGTACTCGGCGAGCTGGTCGATCCACGCCGTCGGCACACGGTCCACACCGCAGGTGGCGATGATCCGATCGAACGGAGCCCGGTCGGCGAGCCCGGCGGCGCCGTCGCCGCAGACGAGGGTGGGCCGGTAGCCGGCGGCGGCGAGCGTGGTGCGTGCGGCGTCCACACACCGACCATCGACGTCGATGGTGCTGACGTGCTGCTCGCCGAGCGCGTGGCAGACCAGGGCGGCGTTGTAGCCGGTGCCCGCCCCGATCTCCAGGACCCGATGCCCCGGTTGGGCGTCGAGGGCCTCCAGCATCGCGGCCATCAGGCTGGGCTCGGTGGAGGAGCTGACCGGGACGCCGGCGTCGAACTGGGTGATCAGGGTGTCGTCGGTGTAGGCCGCCGCGAGCGCGGCGGCCCGGCGTGCCGGGTCGATGTCGGCGGTGTCGTGGTGGGTGAAGGAGTTGGTGTCGGGGTCGTGGATGGCGAAGCGGGGGGCGAACAGGTGCCGCGGCACGTGCTGGAAGGCCGCTTGCCAGATCGGGGACACCAGCATGTCCCTGATCTGGTCGGTGAGGCCGGCGCGCAGCGCGGCGGTGTCGTCAGCAGCGGTCATTGTTGGTCCTTGGTGAGTTCGTCGGCCAACGCGGCGGTGATGTCCGCGCGCAGCGGAGTGATCCACGCCCACTGGCCGTTGGGGTTCAGGTCGCCGATGAAATGCCAGGCTCCCTGGTGGTCGACGACGAAGTCGGGTGCGGCGTAGACCAGGCCAAGCCGGTCCATCACCGCCCGCAGCCCGGCCGCGACAGTGTCGGGCACGTCGACGCGGGTGTAGGTGAGGTGGTCGTGCACCGCCCGCCAGTCCACCGCCGACACCCCGGCCGGGGTGTCGATGCGTGCGGCGAACAGCCGTCGGCCCACGATGGTGAGCCGTACGGCATACGCGCAGGGCACGCGCACTTGGAACAGGTGGCTGGTGCGGCGCACGCCGTCGGTGATCTCGTCGGCGGTCACGGTGTCCGCGCGCAGCGCGACGCGGTGTCCGTTCTCGCTGCCAGGACCGCCGTAGAGCGGCTTGTAGATCACTCCCTCGGGGTGTGACCGGCAGAAGTCCCGGGCCTGTTCGGGATCGTTGGTCAGCAGCGACTCCGGCACCACCAGCCCGCAGCCGGCGGCCACCGCCATCTGGTACGGCTTCTGGTTGGCCACCGCGAGGCGCGCCGGATCATTGACCCACCGGGCGTCCAGGGCGGTGAGCAGGCCGCCGAAGCCCATCCGGGCCTCGGCGGTCGCCCACTGCTCCTCGGTCTGCGACAGGCCTGTCACCGTGAACGGTGAGGGTTTGCGGTACCAGACGGCGCGGACCGCGGAAAGATCCACGTTGCGCTGGTGACCTCGCACCGCCCCGGTCCACCGGCTGCGGCCTGGGGCCAGATGGCAGGTCTGGGTCAGGCGCTGCGGGAAGTCAGCCAGATCCAACCGCGCCACCGCAACCTCCCGCCGCGTCAGCTCGCGCACCACGAGGTCGGCGGTGACGTCGATGTCGCGGGTGATCACCAGGACCGAAGGGGCAGCCATCAGCGGATCAGTCCTTGTCCACGACCCAGGTCATGTCGTACCGGGTGTCGTAGCTCGTCGCGGCGTGGATGGGCGCCGTCGTTTCGACGACCGGTCGCCCCGCGGTGTCGACGTTGAGCTGACACACCGGGTCGTAGGTCAGCCCGTCCAGCGACACCATCGCCACCCCGTCAGGCACCTGTTCTAGACGGGTCAGGCCGAACGGGCGCCTGTCGTCCTGGCTGGGAACATCGCTGGAGATGGTCAACTCCGCCGGCCGCGCGGGCAACAGGTCCGGCACTACCGGGTCCTCGAGGATGCTGGTCAACAGTGTCTCCTTTTCCTTGTGTCGTAAGGTTTCCTTGTTCACCGGGAGTAAGGGGTTCCCGGTGGCCTCTTCGTCAGGCTGCGCAGTGCCGCTGGACCGGCCTGGGGTTGGCCTCGGCCAGCTCGCGGCCACGGCAGCGGCCGCAGCCGTCCAGGTGCTCCTCGACCTGAGCCTTCTCCCGTTTGAACAGCCCGCCGGGGGTCCACGCGCCGAGCCGCTCCACGGTCGCGCGGCAGCGCCGCTCTGCCGGCTGGGTCAGATGTGCCTCCAGGTAGGCCTGTCGCAGCCCTTCGCGGGCGCGGTAGGCCAGCGCGGACACCCCCCGTTCGGGGTCAGACCCAGCAACGGCGCCGCCTCGGCCGGCGCCTGGCCCTCGATCTCGGTGTGCCACAGCACCGCCTGCCAGCGCTCGGACAGCCGGCCGAACGCCAGGGCCACCAGCGTGCACGCCAACCCGGCCACCGCTGTGTCGGTGGACACCACGCTCACCGCCTCGACGCGGACCCCGCTGACCGTGCCGACGTCCTCGGACAGCTCGATCCTGCGGTCCCGGCGGGTCTTGTCGTACGCGACGTGTCGCAGCGCGGTCAGCAGGTAGGCGCGGAACGCCGAGTCCGGCCCGCGCCCGTCGAGCAACGTGTCCAGCACCTTGGCGAACGCCTCGGCGACCAGGTCGTCCGCCTCGGTCGGTCCTCGGCTGAGCTGCCGTGCAAGGTTGTGCGCGGAGGCGAGGTGCCGCTGGTAGAGCTGGCCATATGCCCCGGTCTCACCCCGCCGCACCGCCTCGATCAGCCGGGCGTCCAGCTCGGCGTCCGGTCGGGCGCAGGCGGCGGCTGCTGGTGCGGGCCGGCGTGATCGGGTCTGCCGGCGTGCTGGGGACTGAACGATCGCCATGGTGGTCACGAGCGGATCTCCCTCGCGGGTGAGGTGGGGATCAGTTCTCGCCTGCCGGGCGACTCGGTCACGCCGCCCGAGCGGGGCCGAGCTAGGTGTCAACGCCTCCGGTTCGGTTGTGGGGCTGTCGGGCGATGCCGTTGCTGACCAGCTCGTCGACGAGTTCGACCCGGTCGATGCGGCACAGGGCGGCCATGCTGTCCAGCGCGTCAGCGATGAACGGGACCTCGGTCCGGTCGCCGTCGGACAGCTCGTCAACGCGCAGCTGCGCCCACGGGCGCAGGGGCCGCAACCGCTCGGCGGTGGTCCGCGCCAAGCGGGCGAGGTCGACGTAGACGAACGTGTCCGACCCAACCACCCGGTCCCACGCCCGTTCGACCAGGTCGCGCGGCCGGACATCGAGCGCGAGGCAGAGATGGAACAACCGGGCCAGGCCCATGCCGCGCGTGCCGAACTCGTAGGTCGCGAGGGTGTTGGTCGAGATGTCCGCCCCGAGCCGGTCGACAAGGTCTTGCCGGGTCCATCCCCGGCGCTCGCGGGCCCGCCGCAGCTCATCGCCGAGCGCGGCGAGGAACGCCTCGGCCTCGGTGTTGATATCCGGGATCTCCGACTCCGACATGGTGCTAGTCCCCCATTCCCCACGGCGTCACGTCGGGCATCCACGCGCCCAAGGCCCGCACACACGGAGGGCACAGCCGGTCCGGTGGGGTGTGCTCGACGAGCTTGACCGGGACGGAATGCCCGCACAGCGCTTCGATGAACGGCCGCGTCTGGTCGGCGAGCTGCTCGCCGGGGAACACGTGCCAGGTCTGGTCGTAGGGCGACATCAACCACTCGACCGCCCGCGTGGTCAGCTGCTCAGCCATGACGGCCGCCCAGGTAACGGCACTGGCTGCCGAACACCAGCGCCGCGTAGGCCAGGACCACCGCGAACTCGTGCGCGTCCTCCGGATCGTCCATCTCGAACTCGAGCCCGGCGCCGCCGTAGTCGATCACCAGCCCCGGTCGGCCGGCCTGGAAGACGACCGAGCGCGCGTAGCACCGTCGCGTCACCGGCACGGTCAGCCGGCGGTCGTCATCCGCCGGTTCCGTCTCCCCGTGCCTGTTCATCCGGTGTGCCGTCCCCGGGTGGAGCCGGCAGGCGCGGCAGTAGGGGCACCGCGCGCGCCTGCCGGAGTACGGGGCCGGACCACCGGAAGCGCCGGGGAGGTCGAAAGCGCCTCGACGGTGGTCCGGCTGTTCTGGGGATGCTCAGCGCGGTACCGGGCCAGGAACCGGCGGTTGGCCAACGGGTGATGCAGCCGCACGTACGCGACGGCCCGCTTCACGAACACCGCGGCGACCACCACGAATCCGGCGAGCAACACGCCGCTGACGATGTCCCCGACGACCGCGCTCACCGCAGGCTCCTGTTGGCCATCCACACCAACCAAGCCAGGAAGACGAACAGGGCAAGCACGCCGAGAGACGGCGCCAGCACCATCGCGGTCATCGGCAACCCGCCTCCTTATCACCGACCTGATGCGGTGTATTGTCTTGTCGCACATGCTCCTGAGGTCATTTCAGTATGATACTAGCCAAGAGCATAATCAACCTTTGCTGCCGCATCCAAACGGGTACTCCTGCGCGATACGCTGAGTAGCCGGGGCAAGATGACCCCGTCCACAACACGCGCACGGACCCGTCATCCAGAAAGGGCTCACGACGGCATGGCTACGGTTCGCACTGCCAAGAAGCTGCTGCTCGGCAAGGAGATCGAGCACATGATCAACGCCGCGGGCAAGAATCAGTCCGAGGCGGCAGCGTTGATCGAGACCGGCCAGCCCCGCATGGCCGGCCTGATCGACGGCAAGGGCAACATCGCCGTCGGAGACCTCGAACGGCTGGCGAACAAGCTGGGATTCACCGACGCCGGCTACCAGGCCGCGCTGCTCGAACTACGCCGCGACGGCCACAAGCGCGGCTTCTGGTCCAGCGGCTACCACCGCGCCTACAGCGAGGATCTCCGACTCCGGATCGATCTGGAGAAGCACGCCGACCAGATCCGCTCCGCCGAGGTAGAGGTCATGCCAGGGCTGGCGCAGTGCGAGGCGTACGCCCGAGCTCTTCACGCAGACATGCCCGAGCAGGGTGATCTCACTCTTGAAGATCGCGTGCAGGCGCGTTTGGCACGCCAGGACATCTACGACAAACCCGAAGCACCCAGCGTGCACTTCGTGTTGTCCGAGTCGTGCCTACGACGCGTCTGGGGTGACGAGCAAGTCATGTGCGAGCAGATGGACTACTTGATCAAGCTGTCAAACCAGCCGAACGTGATGATTCAGGTGATGCCGTTCAACGCTCGACCCGGCAGAAGGTCACCCATCGGAAATCGCTTCACACTCATGCGTGTCCCCTCGCCAGGGGTGGCCGGGCCGCTGGAGTTGGCCTACACCGAGGGTGAAGGCGAGATCCGCTACCTCGATGACAAGAAGGCCTTGACCGCCTATGACACCGCATGGACTCGTCTGGCCACCGCAGCTCTGAGCTTCGACGAGTCCCGGAAATTCGTGCGCAAGGTAGCTCGCGAGTTCGAATAATGCAGACCCCACCGACATCCCAAGGGAGCCGCAGATGATCAACGCCCGGCCGACGTTCTCCGAGGGCGACTTCCGCAAGTCCAGCAGAAGCGACCCAGACAAGGACTGCGTGCATGTCGCCCGGCGGGACGGCTGGGTCGAGATGCGCGACACCAAGACGGTCTTCGGCACGCCCACCGATCACCGTCTGGCGTTCAACGCCGAGCAGTTCGACAGTCTCCTCGTCAAGACCCGGAAGTAGCACATGAGCCGAAACACCCTGGCTGCGCTGCACAGCACGGTGTTCGGCAAGTCCAAGCTTCAGCAATCCAAAGCTCGATTGCGTCGAGATCGGACACACCTCGGCCGCGCTTGGTGTGCGGGACTCGAAGCTGCCCCGCTCCCCGGTCCTGGCGGTCGGCGCCGAGCACGACCTGGCGTTCCTCGGCGCCGTCAAGGCCGGCCAGTTCGACCGGTAGAAACTCGCCGACAACGAGGAAGGCCCGCGCCGCTCGGTCCGGGCCTTGTTCATGTTCTCGGGTTGTCGGTGCCCGCTGCCCAGCGCCGTCATTGGATCCATTCGGACTGTTGCCACTCGATGCACTCGGGGCGCCGGCCGGTGGTCAGGAACTCGCTGATAGCCGGACGCACCTCGTCAGTGTGCAACACGGCTTTCGAGGGGAACGTGTTCCACCCCTGCGACGAGAACGCCAGCTCGGGCGCATCGACGAGCGGATGCGGATTGTGGGTGACCCAGCCGTGAGCCGCTCCGTCAGGCATGTCCCGGTAGTAAGCCGCGGCCACGCCAGGGCCGACCGAGACGAGGAACAGCGTCTTGCCCTCGCTGGGGTCGGCTGAGGTGCCGACAGCGACAGTACGGAGCCCTAGTACCCACTGCGGGCAGTCGGCCGGCGGCGGGGTCAGGATCTCCTCCACCAGAGCCGGCCACTTGGATCGTGAGGCCACGATTCTCCACTCGTGCGATCGTTCATCGAACCGCACGGACACCAAGTGTCGCTCGTCGGCCGCGGTCATTCCTGGTCATCCCTTACCTGTCAACGTCACCGGCTCGTCTTCGTTGCGTTCCCACACGTACAGCGTCGATCCTTCCGGAAGGATGACCGGCACCGCCGCCGTGCACCCCATAGGGCCGCTACAGACTTCGTCGTTGTTGATCACCACCACGCCGGTGGTGGCCTCCGCTTCTCGCATCATCATCGCCACCTTCGTCTCGACGTCGCCCGCGACGTTCGGCCTCCCGCCGGGGAAGGGCGGGAAGTGCGGCGAGTTGCGAAGTACCTCCACGATGCGGTCCGAGATCGGCCTCCACCCGCTCGTGACCTCCAGTGTGTCGTGTTCGGTGGATTTGAACCGGCCCGTGGTCAGCCGCTTGCCCTCCAGCGCCGCGCGCTGCTCGGCGACCCAGCCGGAGTCCGTCGCCTCCGGCAACTCGTCGCCGAAGGGATCGAAGACCCAGAACACCGCGACAACAGCGAGCACAACCAGGACGAACCTGCGCACGGCCTGGACTCCTTCGGTGAGAATGGGCGTGAGGACTACTGCCGCCGCCCAGCCGACCATATCCACCCGAGTGACGAAAGGACAGCCTGGCGCGAGCAGTGTGGGAGTCTCGCAACAGACGCCGGCCGAGCCCGCGGTCAGCCCACACACGAAGTTGATTGCCAACGGCCGGCCGGTCATGTGCACGAAGGGTGGGTGCGCATGAGGGCTGACCACCTCGTTGTCTACGACGCGAACGGGACGATGCACCTGGTCGTCGCGTCGCTTGACGCAGCCTTTGCTTGGCCCAGGCGGGGATGAACACGACCAGCTGGATACCGATGGCCATGGCCAGGCCGAACATCCACGGCACGTCCTCGGCGGGCACGTGGACGTCGCGCAGGATCGACGGCAACCAGCCCATGATCCGAAGGAGCGCGAAGGAGTAGGCCGCCGCCTTCCTCGAGACCGGCGGCCGAATCGTGGCGAGCGGAGGACGCCGACCGGCCCCGGACTCGTGCGCGAGCCCGGGGCCGGTCGGGAAGTGCCTACTGGGGCAGGCCCAGCTGCTGCGAGCAGTGCGGCCAGGCGCCGTACCCGCCACGGCCGTCGCGGACCTTGGTCGCGATCGCGATCTGCTGCTCGCGGGTCGCCTGGTGCGGGTACTCGGCGTACTCGCCGCCGCCGTTGGCGTCCCAGGTGCTCTTGTTGAACTGGAGACCGCCGTAGTAGCCGTTGCCGGTGTTGATGGCCCAGTTGCCGGTCGACTCGCACTGCGCGAGGGCGTCCCACACCTCGCCGTCGGAGATCACCGGCTGCGGGGGCTCCTTGGTGCCGACCCGGATGACCTTCGGCTTCGGCTGCTTGGTGACCTTGGAGCCGATCTCGACCCGGGCGACCTCCGCGCCGTTCTTGACCGTGATCCGGTACGTCGCGATCCGCTCGCCCGCGGCACCCGGGTCGAGCACGACCTCGGTGCCCTTCTCGGCGTTGGGGTCCTCGACCTCCTGCACCGGCGGCTGGACCTTCTCGGTCTTGTTGACCACCGTCACGCCGTTGCGGGTGATCCGCACCTCGGCGCCGTCGGTGATCTTGAGCTTGCCGCCCGGCGCCACCTTGTCGTCCGGGCCGAGGCTGAGCTTGAGCTCCTTGAGCAGCTCGCCGACGGTCACCGCGGTGGTCTGCATCGCCTTCGGCGCCTTGCCGCCGTCGAAGAGCGTGATGTCCTTCTGCGTCTTGATCTCGAGCGCCATGCCGTTGAGCGGCACGGACCTGCCCATGTCCTCGGACACCCAGGCGCCCTCGGCGGACAGGTTGATCTGCTTGAGCGCGTCCTCGACGGTGGTGGCGCGGACCCAGAAGTCGTGCTTCTCGCCGTCGATGGTCAGGTGCAGCTGGCGGCCGCGCTGCAGGACGATCTTGCCGCCGTCGTTGATGCTCGCGGCGGGCGACGGCGAGAGCGCGTCGTGCGAGCCGACCGACATGCCCTCGTCGGCGAGCACCTCGCCGACCGTGTCGGCGTAGGTGTTGACCTGGTGGGCCTGGCCGTCGATGTCGACGGTGACCGACTTGTTCATCGCGATCGCCGCGGCGCCGCCGCCGATCAGCGTCACCAGGACCGAGGCGATGGTCGCCTTGAGGACCGTCTTCTTCCAGCGCTTGATGCCGGTGACGAGCCCAGGGGGCGCGTCCTCGGTCTCCTCCATCGGCAGCGCGTAGGCCCGGTCCTCGGACAGCTCGTCCGGGATGATCGGGAGGACCGTGGTCTCGGCGTTGATCAGCCGGATGAGCTCGTCGACGTCGACGTTGGCCTGGGCCATGAGGTCGTCGGCCTGCGGGCCGAGCGCGGTGCGCACGTCGGACGGGGTGATCGCGAGCGAGGCCGAGTAGCCGTCGATGTCGGCGGTGGTCAGCTGCCCGTCGTACGCGGTGTCCGCCGAGTCGTAGAAGTCGGGGAACTCCGAGCGCCAGGCGCGGAAGTCCGGGTCCATCACCGCGGTCGCGGTGGCCGACGGCGCCTCGACCGGGGTGAACCAGTCGGTCTCGGCGAAGCCGCTGTTAGAACCGCCGTAACCGCCGGATCTGTTTCCGCTCACAGGGTCGATACCTCCAGAAGGCCGTAGCCGAGCCCATCTACTGCGCGGCGTACGCGCTTTCGTTCTGTTACGACATCCCGTAGCCAGCGACCATCCCTTGGCCGTTAAGGAAACGACCGGCCCCGACGTGCACTGGCCTGACTGCGGGCTTCCCGGAACCGCGCCGTCCCGGGCTACGGTCACGGGACAGTAACGGTGCCGGGCAGGTTGCGCAAACACCAGGACGAGTGTCGTGACGTCGGTCACTCCACGGATGGCGCAGCATGGGTCGCCCGTTTGTCGCAGTGATCACGACTCGTGACCCCCGGAATCACGCTCAGTGTCACCCGAAAGTTCGAAGATTCGCTCCGCGTTGGTCGATACGGCTGCACTTAGCTCCGCGACATCCACGCCTCTGAGCTGCGCAAGGTCCACGATCGTGTACACAGCGCCATATGGCTCATTGGGCCGGCCCCGGAACGGATGCGGGGTGAGGAAAGGCGCGTCGGTCTCCACCAAAATCTGGTAAACGGGAACGGCCGCCGCGGCCTCACGAAGCGCCCGCGCATTGCGAAATGTCACCGTTCCGGCGAAGGACAGGACGTACCCCGCGTCGACGCAGCGGCGGGCGAACTCGGCGTCGCCGGAGAAGCAGTGGAACACCACCGTCTCGGGCGCGCCCTCCTCGGCGAGGATCCGGTAGAGGTCCTCGTGCGCGTCGCGGTCGTGGATCATCAGCGGCTTGCCGATCCGCTTGGCGAGGTCGATGTGCCAGCGGAACGCCTCCTGCTGGGCCGCGGGCGGCGAGTAGTCCCAGTAGTAGTCGAGCCCGGTCTCGCCGACGGCCACCACGCGCGGCCTCCGGGCGAGCTCCTCGACCACCGCGCGGTCGGCGTCCGAGAACGCCGCCGTGCGGGTCGGGTGCACCGCGACGGCCGCGAAGACCCGCGGGTCCCACGTCGCGGCCGCGGCGGCCCAGCGAGCCGCCGCCAGGTCGTCCGCGACGGTCACGACGCGCCCCACGCCCACGGACGCCGCCCGGTCGACCATGGCGGTGACGCCGGCGGCGTCCTTCGCCCCGCAGGCGTCCAGATGGGTGTGCGCGTCGACGATCGGCACGGGGAGCCGCGCCGGCAACGGCAACGGCTCCCCCTCGCGCTTGCTCACGACGTGATCGGCGCCCACTCGGGGCCGGTCTCGCCGAGCTTCGGGTCGAGCTTGGCGAACAGCGGCGTCGGCTTCTCGAGCGGCCGGCCGACCTCGATCGGCGTCGACTCCCACCGAGCCCGCTCGGCGGCGTAGTCACCGGTGAGGATCGGGTTGATTCGGCCGGCCACGTCGAGGTCCTCGACCTCCCGCAGCTCCGGCTGGGCCGCCCACACGCCGGTGCCGCCGAGCGCCTCGTGCACCTTCTGCGCCGCGTGCGGCATGAACGGCGTGAGCATCGTATTGGCGTCCGAGACGACCTGCAGCGCCGTGTGCAGGATGGTGTCCCGCCGCTCCGGGTCGTCCTTCTTCTTCCACGGCTCCTGGTCGGAGATGTACTTGTTGGCCGCGCCGACGACCCGCATCGCCTCGCCGACCCCCTGCTTGAACCTCGACCGCCGCAGGTGCCCGCCGACGACGTCGAACGCGTTGCGGGACAGCGCCTTGAGCTCCTCGTCGGCGGCCTGCGGCGCGGTCGGGCGCGGGATCGAGCCGATGTTCTTGTGCGCCATCGAGACCGACCGGTTGACCAGGTTGCCCCACTCGTTGGCCAGCTCGAAGTTGATCCGGCGGACGAACTCCTCCCAGGTGAAGTCGACGTCCTGGGTCTCCGGGCCGCCCACCGAGATGAAGTAGCGCAGGCTGTCCGGCCCGAACTCGCGCAGGAAGTCGTTGACGTAGATGACCGTGCCGCGGGAGGTGGAGAACTTGGCCCCGCTCATCTTCAGGAACTCGCTGGAGACGACCTCGGTCGGCAGGTTCAGGGTGCCGAACGGGCCCGGCTCGCCGCCCTTGTCGCCCGCGCCGTTGTGGCCGAGCAGCAGCGACGGCCAGATCAGCGAGTGGAAGACGATGTTGTCCTTGCCCATGAAGTAGTAGCCCTGGGCGTCGGGGTTGGTCCAGAACTCCCGCCACGCGTCGTCGTCACCGGACCGGCGCGCCCACTCGACGCTGGCCGACAGGTAGCCGATCACCGCGTCGAACCACACGTAGAACCGCTTCATCGGCCGGTCCCGCCAGCCGTCGAGCGGGATCGGCACGCCCCAGTCGAGGTCGCGGGTGATGGCCCGCGGCCGCAGGTCGTCGAGCAGGTTCTGGCTGAACTTGAGCACGTTCGGCCGCCAGTCCACCCGGC